>CAIVDH010000054.1 GCA_903904635.1 uncultured Burkholderiales bacterium
GGCGGAATCACTATGAGTACAAATTTTATATAAATAATAATGCTTGGCAATGCTGCCTTGAGATCGATCTAACGAGATAGGCTCTTAATATTTCAGCATTATTAAAGTTATCAAAAATAATATTTTTTGTGATCTGACAAATAAGAATACCGTTATTTTCAGTGATTGACCTCTCAAGCCTCGTTCTCACCCCTCAAGTGTTTATAATCCAAAGAATATTAATACAGCAGTCTTTCATTTGGATTTAGGTTAGAAAAATAATGTCGGTCGCTTTATCTTCCCTGGGTGCGATTTTTTCGGGCATGGCGCTAAAAATTCACCTGATATCTGCTCGATTGCCTGCATGGTCGGTTATATCTTTGTCGCTGGCGCTAGCAGCATGCGGTGGAAATTACACGCAGCAGATATCTGAGGTTACCGGTAAAACTCGCTACCTCAATCCTGCTGCCGCGCAAAAAAAAAATATCAGGGACTAGAAACGGCAACCATAAACAGCCGCGGTATTTTACAAATCAAAATGACTGAAAAGCTGTATGCGCCAGAATTTGAGGCGCCTATGGTGAGAAAAAAACAGGTTGGTGGTAAGCGAGCCAATCCGGTAGGAACGGTATTGGCGACTGCGCTTACAGCTGGTATCTATCCATTATTTGCACCCAAAGAGTTTTTTAAAGAGACCGTAGGTCAGCAAACAACGGAGCGCTTCCTCAGTGAAGAACCCGATGTGCAAAGAGCCGTGATGACGGGACGCCTTGAATGGGTGAGCCTACCTTTGAAATCAGGAACAGTTGAGATAAGAGGTCTGGGGCCAGCCATCACGCGTGCAGTTATGCCCAACGATAAAGGTATGGCTGAATTAGATATTTCTGCTGAGATTTTTACTCAAATTTTAAATAGCAAACCTGAGCTTGAACTCAGCATCGCCTGTATTGGCTGTCGTGCAGACATCGCAGATCCAAATTTGCCGCTAAACCGTAAAGTTATTTTTAATGCGAGCGAAGCCTGGCAACTTTTGGTCGATGTGCGTAAAAGTCAGGATTTGGTTTGGGCCGCTGATTTGAATCTGATCGGTGAGCCTGTCTCAAAATCAGCCCGTATCGGTCGCAATCGGGTCGCAGCCTGGAAAGACATTACAACGGAAACCCAGCGACGGGCGGAGAAGCAACTCAAGCGACTCTCTGAGATGCCATTAGAATTACAGCATGCAAAGGCTGCTATCAGTCTTTCTAAGCCCATGCCTGAAGTAATGCTCACCCGTGATGAATTCGAGTCCACTGCGGCGTTTAATGAACGTGTCCGGAGTACACGTGCTGACGAAGAAGAAAAGACACGACGCTATAACAAGCAGGTAGACCAGTTAAACCGGCAAATCCGTGAATTCCTCGATGGTGTGCCGCGAACATTGCCTCGCTCACAGATCTTGAACATCATGACGGAATCGCTCTCGGATTTGCTTGGCGATCCTGAGGTGAAGTCGGTTGTTTATGATGCAGATCTTCAGCGATTTATTGTCAGTGTATCTGGTGTGTCACAGTCAGACCGTGCGCCTGTGACGTTCACCATGGTTAGTCAGAGTGTGAACCCCTCAGATGCGAGAGCACTCAAACAACAACTTTTCAAGGCGCGTCCATTTTTGCGTTTCGCTGTATCAGAAAAATCGATTAGCCCTGCCAGTGCCAGTCTATTGGTAGAAAATCGCGTATTGGAAATGCGATTCGTTGATAGCGTTGATTTACCAGCACTGGAAACCGTCAAATTGGAGAGCGGTCAGGCCAATACCTTGCAGACGCTGAGAAAGGTGGAGAGCAATACGATATCAGCGCAATCACTTGATCTGAAAGAAGATCCGGAGAGCCGGCGTTTGCGTAAGCGTCTTGAATCCTTGCGTAGCGATATGCGACAAAAACAAGAGACTAGCTCAGAAAAAGAGCGTCTGAATGAAGAGATAAAGCGACTCGAAGCCAGACTCAAAAAATTTGATGATGGAGATTTCACCGACGATTTGCAGGACCACATAGCCAAACTTCCTGCTGCTGCCGGTAAAACGAATACCTATGCAATTGTTATCGGCATTTCCGATTATGCAGAGTTACCTAAGGTCACGTTCGCAGATCGCTCGGCGAATAGTTTTGCAGAGCTGGTGCGGCGTCAGTATGGCGTAACGCCAGATCATATGGTGACATTAATAAATGAAGAGGCAACCGGCGTAAGGCTGATGGCAAGACTGCGCAGCATGAGCGCACGTCTGACTAAAAATGACCGGCTAATTTTTTATTATGCAGGTCATGGCGCCCCATCTGCAGATGGAAAAAATACGTTATTAGTACCGCAGGATGCGTCAGTCAATGGGCTGGATGATGCACCATTTCGTTTGCAAGAAATCTATAAAACACTGGCAAAAAGTGAAGCTGCTCAGATTGTGGTTGTGCTTGATACCTGTTTTTCAGGCCGTACCGATAACAACGAACTGATTTATCGCGATGTGGCGCCGATCATGGTGGTGCCTACGGAGGGAATTTTGCCACCATCAAACCGGCGACTGACTGTGCTAGCTGCCGGTGGTCCTGCGGATTTTGCCAATGCGCTGCGCGCACGTGGTCATCGTATGTTTTCTTATCATTTGTTGCGCGTTATGTTGAAAGAGGGCGGCATATTTTCGGCGAATTTTGCTGCGGTGTCAGAGGCTGTCGCGCGCGATGCATCAGTGCTGGGTTTTGCTTACAAACAAGAGCCTATTTGGATGGGAAGCATGAGTAGTTTTTCACCATGACGTTTTGCGATATGTGATGCGAAATAAAATTCGATTTCTATGAGCCAGTAAAAACAAAAACACGAGATGACCGCTTATGCTGACATCTCGTGTTTTTTCCAACTAATACAAATATTAAGTTTTATTGCTCGTAAATTTACCGGGTCATGATTGCACTTATCAGCCAAGAACTTCAGCTTTCACTTTCAGTCGCCATGCATGGAGTAACGGCTCAGTATAGCCACTAGGTTGAGTCAGACCTTTCATTACCAGATCGCGCGCAGCACGATAAGCATAAGAAGCCTCGAAATCATGCGCCATTGCTTTGTAAAGTGGATCGCCGGCATTTTGACCGTCCACTACCTTAGCCATGCGTTGCAATGTTTCAGTTACCTGTGCTTCGGTGACGACGCCATGCAGCAGCCAGTTGGCAATATGCTGGCTGGAGATGCGCAGTGTGGCGCGGTCTTCCATCAGGCCCACGTTATGAATATCCGGTACTTTTGAGCAGCCCACCCCCTGATCAACCCAGCGCACCACATAGCCCAGTATGCCTTGTGCATTGTTGTCGAGCTCTTGCTGTATATCGCTGGCTGACCATGTTGGATTGGTGGCTACCGGAATTTGCAGTAAGCCATTAAGCAGACGTTCTATCTCAGCCGGTGCATCGATTTTTTCCAGCTCTTGCTGAATCTCGAATACGTTGACTTGATGATAGTGCAGCGCATGCAGCGTAGCAGCGGTGGGTGATGGTACCCAGGCGGTATTGGCGCCAGATTTAGGATGATTAATTTTTTGCTCCAGCATGGCTGCCATCAGATCAGGCATGGCCCACATACCTTTACCTATCTGCGCGCGTCCTCGTAGACCGCATGACAACCCTACCAGCACATTGCTGCGCTCATACGAAGTCAGCCAGGTACTGGTTTTCATATCGCCTTTACGCATCATCGGACCTGCCTGCATGGCCGTATGCATCTCGTCGCCGGTGCGATCCAGGAAGCCCGTGTTAATGAAGGCAACACGGGCGCTTGCTTCATTGATGCAGGCTTTAAGGTTGGTACTGGTGCGACGCTCTTCATCCATGATGCCGAGCTTGACGGTATTGGCTTCTA
>CAIVDH010000055.1 GCA_903904635.1 uncultured Burkholderiales bacterium
AGTCGCAACAAAACTCTAAAAATGGGAGCCTCGATATCATGGCTCTTCACACCCCCAATTGCACGGACAGGCCCGTGGTTTCCCCAACGGGTTCCGGCTCATTGGTCTTACCGCGCATAGGCACAGGTGCCAGATAAGGTGAGTCAGTTTCTATTAGCATGCGTTCAATAGGCACGACCTTCGCGACTGCCTGTAATTCTTTTGCGTTTTTGAACGTCACGATGCCAGAGAAAGAAATGTAAAACCCCATTTCTATGGCAGCGTGCGCGACTTCCAATGATTCGGTAAAGCAGTGCATCACGCCCGCGGCACCTCCCTGATCCGACCCGGCTTTTTCTTCACGCATTATGCGTAGCGTATCTTCTGATGCAGATCGGGTATGGATGATTAGCGGCTTGCCAGTCGCACGCGAAGCACGAATATGCGTACGAAAGCGTTCGCGTTGCCATTCCAGATCACCTTGCAGCCGGTAATAATCCAGCCCCGTCTCACCTATGGCAACCACTCGGGGATGATCCGCCAGCCTGACAAGATCTTCTACTGTTGGCTCTTGCGTATCTTCATAGTCAGGATGCACGCCAACTGACGCATAAACTTGCGGATAGGTCTCGGCCATAGCCAGTATTTGCGGCAAGGCAGGCAATTCTACAGAGACACACAACGCATGACTGACTTCGTTGTCGACCATTTTGCTGAAGATCTCAGGCAAGCGTGCAGCAAGCTCAGGAAAATTAATGTGGCAATGGGAATCGATAAACATGGCGCTATTGTACTTGCTGTCTGTTTTTTCATTGCTGGTGCGGGCAGTATGGCCGCAATGCGGTCGCCATCACATCGTATGAGTAGGTCTAGTCGATCCGAGGGCCGTGCCGAGTAATTCTTCTATCCGCTGCCTTAGTTTGCGACCACTATCGTCTGCAGGAAACTGCACGCCTATGCCTTGCGAGTGATTATTGCTTGCACCAGCGGGGGTAATCCAGGCAACTCTGCCAGCAACCGGATAACGATTTTCATCTTGCATTAAAGACAGCAGCAGAAAAATTTCTTCGCCAAGGTGACAAATTTTATTGGTTGGTACGAATATGCCGCCATTAACAAGAAATGGCATATAAGCCGCATACAAACCTGCTCGCTCGCGTATGGCAAGCGACATTACGGCGGGTCTGACGATGCCAGAATCGGAAATAGCGGGTTGATTTTGCATAAGGGCTCCGGAATTGGCGCTGCACAAGGACAGATGCACCAACCATAGAGCCGACTTACTCTGTATGGCTGAAAATCTGCGTGTACTCAAGCAGCATATCTTCAATAAACAGGCGTGCCGAAAGAGGATGGTCCGCCACTGCGCGTCGCTCACCTGCATTACGCAGAGCCTGCTGCAGACGCTCTGCCGGCACATTGGCAGCCAATGCAGTCAAGACTTTTTGATGACGCGGGTAGTAGCGTACCTTAGCGCAGAGCTTAACTAGCAATAGATCGTATAACCAGCGCTGCTGCCATGCTACTAGCGAAGATAAGGGTATTTTTTGTAGCCGCTCTGCCACGGATAATGCCGTAGCCATGTCTGGACGGGCAAACTGCGTTAGTAAATCATCATGGCCTTCTGCTGAACCAGACTGTGCCGCTTCTAGCGCAGCAAGTGGCGCCCCACCCTGCTCTGCCAGCCAGCGCTCAGTATCTTTCACGCCTTGTGTTTTTAGCCAGTCCAGCGCATCAGTAGCAGAAGGCATACCCATAGCAAATTTACGGCAACGCGACAATATGGTCGGTAGCAAACGCTCAGGGCGATGACTAATTAAAAGAAAAATTGTAGACGGTGGTGGCTCTTCCAGTGTCTTTAACAGTGCATTTGCAGAGGCTGAATTTAGGGCTTCTGCCGGATACAGCATGATGACTCTTAAGCCTGATCGATGGGTAGAAACATTCATGAAGGTCGCAAGCGACCTGACCTGTTCAATCCGTATGTCTTTGGATGGACTGCGGGCCGAAGCACCACTTTTTTTTGTTGCAGGCTCTTCTTCAGTTGTAGTACTTTCATCCGCATCACCCTCATCCAGTACTTCAGGTCTGACACGACGATAGTCGGGATGCCCATACTGTAAAAACCAGCCACAGGCAGCGCATGTGCCGCAAGCATGGCCATTTGAAACAGGCGCTTCACATAATAGCGATTGCGCAAATTTTTCGACAAAAGCCAACTTGCCTATACCCTGGGCTCCGTGAAACAAAATCGCATGTGGCAGGCGCTCGCGCAGCTGTTGTAATTGCAGCCAGGCTTGCTGCTGCCAGGGATATATTAGTTCGTCCATATCAGGTATTTGCAGACTTAGAAAGCGCAGTGATCAGCTTTTCGATTTCCGTGGTGACTACCCCGATAGGCTGGGTTGAGTCAATTACGCGTATCCGGTTGGGGAATTCTGCGGCACGTTGCAAATAGACGGCTCGGGTAGCCATAAAAAATTCTTCTTTTTCTTTTTCAAATTTATCCAATGACCGGCTGGCATCGAGACGCTGCCTTGCTACTTCTAGAGGGACATCAAATAGTAACGTTAAATCCGGCTGTAGATCTGGATGTACCCACTGTTCCAAGATAGCTAGTTTATCCAGAGACAAATGACGCCCGCCGCCCTGATAGGCAAAGCTG
>CAIVDH010000056.1 GCA_903904635.1 uncultured Burkholderiales bacterium
TCTTCGTTTTCCGGCTGAAAATCACGTGGCTTACGGCCGCGGCGTCCCGGCACTTTCACGCCTGGCAGTATGTAGCCAGAGGTATCAATCTCTGCTAATACAGCAGCGTCAGTAGTCTGCTTGACCAACATCATTTTGCTATCGCTTTTTGCAGCAGCAACGGGAATGACTTCAGGAGCAACAACTGCTTTTTTCGCGGCTGTTTTAGCTGCCACCTTAACTGCTGGCGCTGCTGGTGCTGCTTTGACTGCCGTAGCTGGTTTTGCTGCCGGTGCTGCTTTAACTGCCGGTGCTGCTTTAACTGCTGGTGCTGCTTTGACCGCAGCTGGTACTTTGACCGCTGGTGCGGCTTTTACTGCGGTTGGGGCTTTGACCGCGGTCACAGCTTTTACTGCCGGCGTGGTTTTAACTGCCGGTGTTGCTTTAGGTTCGATTTTCCTGGTTGTCACGGACACTTTCTTTGCAGGTGCTTTAGTTGGCGCTGCGACTGGATTAGCCGGAGCGCGCGCAGTTTTCGTAGCCACTTTTGTCACAACACCACTGGCCTTAACAACAGGCTTTTTGGGTATTGCTTTAGTCGTGACAGCGCTGGTCTTTGAGACCACTTTGCCAGCGGGTTTGTTCGCTGTTTTGTTAGATGATTTACTCGACGCAGCCTGTTTCGGCTTTGCAGCCGACTTCGTCACAACGGCTTTTTTAACCGCTGTGTTAGGCTTACTCGCTGCACGAGCAGGAGCAACCTTGGCAGCATTTGCCTTGGTTGCAGAAGTTTTAACGGGTTTTTTGGTCGCGTTCGCCATAGGTCCATCCACCAAATGGGGTTGCCAATGCTTAGGAAACTGGAGTGCTAGCCGGTGCTGTCATTTCAGCGATCGAGCAGGCCGGTTACATATAGGTAACCCGGGGGATTCTGCTGTGAATTTTTGGCTTGCCTACCCAGCAAGATCACTACATAAAAATCTGTAAGGCGCTGATTAAAAAGCTTTTAAGTATAACACAACGACTTGTATTTACGATACCAAAGCCAGGATTTGATGACCAGTATTACGAATAAAAATCATGCATCTGCTTCTTTTTCTGCTGATACACGCAGCATTTCTAGCTCAGCATTAATTTCTCGGTAACGCGCCCTTGCCACATCATCAACCATGCCTTCCGCTGCCAGCTGTTCTTGCTCAGATTTGAGCATGCGCATGGTGGTCTGCCGCACTGCGCCCAAAAGCTCCCGACGGGCCAGGTCTAAATCAGATTCTGACTCCGATGCAATTTCTGCAATCAATCCTTCAAAATCGGCACTCTGATCACGCAACACCTCGACCAATGCTGCAAAACTGGTATCACCTGATACTTTGCCGGCCGCGCTAACGAGTTGCCTGAGCATGATTCCACCGTCTGGGGCCGACCAGCTAATTGCGACTAATGCCGGCTCATTTAATTCATCCGCCAATACGGGCTGCGCCAATAACAGTTTTACAATCTGGCGTTCCAGCTCGACCGGCGCTCTGCGCTTGACCGCTGCAATTGCAGCACGTCCACGTTTAACGGACTTGGCCAATTCAAACAAAGATTCAATTTCTTCTACTGTACTTTCAGTTAACTGCGCCAGCTGACGCAACAACTGCAATCTCAATCCGGAAACCGGCATGGCCTGCAAGAGAGGCTTGGCATCAAATTGCGCACGCGCCCTGCCCTCGGCGGTGCTCAGATCATTGCCAGCACTGATTTCATTCAATAAAAATTGCGAAAGCGGCATGGACTCATGCACCATCTGCTCAAAAGCATCAGTGCCGAATTCTCTAATGTAGCTATCAGGATCATGCTCGGCAGGCAAAAACAAAAATTTTAATGTCTTGTTGTCAGACGCATGGGGTAAACACGCTTCCAATGCGCGCCGCGCAGCACGCCGCCCCGCTGCGTCACCATCAAAACTGAAAATCACATGCTCGGTTTGCCGCAATAGTTTTTGCACATGTA
The DNA here is from genome assembly GCA_903904635.1 of uncultured Burkholderiales bacterium. Taxonomy (GTDB): domain Bacteria; phylum Pseudomonadota; class Gammaproteobacteria; order Burkholderiales; family Burkholderiaceae_D; genus Pernthalerella. The sequence continues at coordinate 1,975 of CAIVDH010000056.1, forward strand.
TCGGGGTGCAGGCCGTACCCAAGGTGGCGACTGCTTGCGCAAAACCAAATTGCGCCAACGCCACCACGTCCATATAACCCTCAGTCACCAGCACATACCCTTTATCGCGTATGGCCTGTCTTGCCTCAAACAAGCCATACAACTCGCTGCCTTTTTGAAACAGCGGCGTCTCAGGTGAATTCAGGTATTTCGGCTCGCCTTTGTCCATCACGCGCCCGCCGAATCCTATTACCTGGCCTTTGCTATTACGAATCGGGAACATGATGCGATCACGAAAACGATCGTAGCGTTTTTTACTACCACCATCTTCCTCGCTACGATCAATGACCAACCCGGCTTCCACCAATACGCTGGCATCGTAGTCAGGGAAAATACTTTTAAGATTATCCCAACCGTCAGGCGCGTAACCCACCCAGAATTTTGCAGCGATCTCACCAGAAAGGCCACGGCCTTTCAGATACTCAATGGCATGTGTAGCTGAGCGTAATTGCATGCGATAGTAATCAGAACTTCTCGTCATCGCCTCAGACATGGCCATGCTCTTTGATTGCAACTCAGCGCGTTGCGCAGGTAATAAATTATCTTCCTGCTCGGGCACGGTCATGCCCACGTTTTGCGCCAGATCTTTGACGGCATCGACAAAACCGACGCCTGAGTACTCCATTAAAAAACCAATCGCCGTTCCGTGCGCGCCACAGCCAAAGCAATGATAAAACTGCTTAGTCGGACTCACCGTAAAGCTGGGTGATTTTTCAGAATGAAACGGGCACAGGCCACCGAAATTAGCGCCACCTTTTTTAAGCTGCACATGCCATAGGGCCAGTGATCCGAGTCTTGGCATTCCCGGCCGCTGCTGCAGTTTGTTTTCATGCAGCCAGAGGTCTGTCCCCAGGGACCAAAGCCTGTCAAAGGTATCTTCCAGTCCATGCTGCGGACAGTAGGGTCTCTGTTGTTTGCATGGCCCACTGCAGTTCAGGAAACAGGAGCGAAGGGGGTCCAGGGTGAGGGGGAAACAAGAGGCAATGTACTGATCGTGTTGACACAGTTCTTGAATGCCCTCCATGTAAGCTTCTCTCTAATTGAGGGCATACATAAGGGTAAAAAGTATGCCA
>CAIVDH010000057.1 GCA_903904635.1 uncultured Burkholderiales bacterium
CACACGCAAAGACGTACTCGATTTTATGGTGCGTGATCCGGATAACGCCTCATCCATCGTATCGTGTCTGACGCATGCGCGCGAAAACGCACGTGCCGTGCGCGGCGCTCTCACCACAGAGGTGTGGGAGACACAAAATACTACCTGGCTAGAGATGAACAATATGCTCAAGGATCGCTCTCTGGAGCGTGATCCCGGCGGATTTTTTGAATGGGTCAAACATCGATCACATTTATCACGCGGGGTAACCATAGGCACCATGTTGAAAGATGAAGCTTTTTATTTCATACGCCTGGGTACTTTTCTTGAACGGGCAGACAATACGGCAAGGCTATTGGATGTGAAATTTCACGGCGCTGATGGCGAACTACTCGCCGGTAATGAAACTGATTTTTATCATTGGGCATCTGTGCTGCGCTCTGTATCCGCATTTGAAACGTATCGTAAAGCTTACCGCGACGTCATCACACCAGCTCGCGTGGCAGAGCTGCTAATACTGCGTGGGGACATGCCGCGCTCGCTCATGGCGTGTGTCTCCGAAGTGGTAAATAATCTAGCAGAGGTGCGTAATAACAGCTCGGCAGAAACCGAGCGTTTCGCCGGTCGCATGCATGCGGATTTACGATTTAACAGCATGGACGAAATCCTGCAGCATGGGCTACATGATTTTCTGACCGAATTTCTTGAGCAGATTTATGAGTTGGGCAACCGGGTGAGTCGCGATTTTCTGCTTCCTCTGGCAGCATGAAAAATTCCATGCTCACTATCCGACATGAAACCAGCTATGTGTATGCAGGTCCGGTTGGCTACACCATTCAACAACTGCGACTGATGCCACGCACTGAGTCGCATCAGCGTGTCGTTGAATGGCAAATCAAAGCGCCTGGCAAGCGACATGCGTTTGAAGATGCGTTCGGCAATAGCAGCGAAATGCTGACCATCACGACACTACACCACGCCGTGCATATTGTTGCCGCAGGCGTTATAGAGATTGCACCCCTGGACCGCGGACGTATTCCAGAAAAAACACATCTGTCTCCGCTTACTTTTACTGTACCCACAAGCCTGACCGAACCTGATGAGCCTATCAAAGCATTTGCAGCACGCTATTTAAAAAGCGGCGCCAAGACGAACGCGCTCCTCGATCTGGCTGCCGCCATTCGCGACACCGTGGTCTATCAAAGTGGGGCTACCACCGTAAAAACCACAGCACAAGACGCACTGACTTTGGGTGCCGGTGTATGTCAGGATCATGCGCATTTGTTTTTAGCTTGTTGTCATACGGTGGGGCTGCCTGCACGTTATGTGTCGGGCTATTTCGATTCCGGTGACATCGTGCATGGTGCCAGCCATGCATGGGTTGATGTCTGGGTAGATGAAGTTGATTATTCAGGCTGGGTCAGTATTGATGCTACCCATGCCTGCCTGCAGGATGCCGGCTACTGTCGGTTGGCAGTGGGCAGGGACTATGAATCAGCAGCGCCAGTGCGCGGCGTGCGACGCGGCGGTGGCGATGAATCCCTGACGGTAGAAGTGGCGCTCAGCAGAACATGAGTCATCCCTATTTTGGCTGGCGCAACAATTATCGCGTCTGCGGTAGAATCAGTTTTTGTCACTCAGCTTTGCGATCATGACTTATTGCGTAGCGATGCGCCTCGATGCAGGCCTGGTATTCCTCTCTGATTCACGCACCAATGCAGGTGTCGATCATGTCGGCACATTCCGCAAGATGAGTGTGTTTGAAAATCCGGGCGACCGCATGATGGTGTTAATGACAGCAGGGAATCTGTCTATCTCTCAATCCATCAGACAAATTGTGTCGGAATATGTGTCACCTGAAGGCGTCAGTATCTGGACGGTGCAATCTATGCATGAGGCCGCCCAGATTGTGGGAGAGTCCATACGCAATGTGCATATGCGCGATGCGAAAGCACTGGAACAATTTGGCATAGACTTTAACGTCAGCATTATTTTCGGTGGGCAGATTAAGGGCGAACGTAGCAGACTTTTTCAGCTTTACGCGGCCGGGAATTTTATCGAATCGCATGATGAAAATACGTATTTCCAGATAGGCGAATCCAAATACGGCAAGCCCATCATTGATCGCGTAATCAGCCCGGCAACACCATTAGATGAAGCGGCAAAATGCGCATTGATTTCTATGGATTCAACATTGCGCTCGAATATTTCAGTAGGCTTCCCGCTTGATCTGCTGGTCTATGAAACAAACGCGCTGGCAGTCAGCCGCTTCGTGACGATTGATGAAAAAAACCAGTATTTTCAAATGATACGCAATACCTGGGGCAAACAATTAAAATCGGTATTTGAAGGTATAGACGATCCGATATGGAATGCTGCGCCTGAAGCAACGATAAATGTGTTGTCGAGCCAGGTCAGCATTAACCAGCCAGTCAGAGTCAAACCGCCATCTGGACTGGTGCGCAGCGAACCAATGACTAAACAACTGCAAACGCTGGCGCAAGACGAAGGTAAAAAAGCCCAGCATTAAAACAAAAGCCGCGTGAGCGGCTTTTGTTTTTTGGTGTAAATTATTTACTCTTTTTTTATTTTTATTTACTCAACGATCGTCTGCGGCTCATCGCCGTTACGGGAGCGCACCACACCTATCCTGTAAACGGTCTCACCCAAGCGCTGCAATTCGGCCTCAGCCGCATCTGCCTGATCTTTGCTGACGATGACGGTCATGCCGATACCGCAATTAAATACGCGATGCATCTCTGCATCAGCTACGCCACCATGCTGCTGCAACCATTTGAATAAGGGCGGCATCTCCCAAGCTGAACTTTGCAGTACCGCAGTCAGATCAGGCTGTAATACACGCGGTACATTTTCAACCAAACCACCACCGGTAATATGAACCAGACCGCGCATTTCAATTTTTTCCATCAGCGCTAACAAGGGTTTGACGTAAATGCGGGTTGGCGCGAGCAGCACGTCAGCCAGAGGTCTGCCATGAAAATCTGCATTCAGATCAGGTTGGGCAACCTCAATGATCTTGCGTATCAGCGAGTAACCATTCGAATGGGCTCCTGAAGAGGCCAGACCAAGAATGACATCTCCGGCCTGAATTTTTTTACCATCTATGATTTTTGATTTTTC
>CAIVDH010000058.1 GCA_903904635.1 uncultured Burkholderiales bacterium
GCCATGCAGCGCTATGGCAAACTGCTCAACACAAAATCGCATCAGCTAATCCATTTGGCAGTCAGGGTGCAGGGATTATTTATCAATCCCGGCAATCCATTAGGCATAAAGGCATTAGAAGATATTGCACGCAATGATGTGCGCTTCGTTAACCGTCAGGCTGGCTCAGGCACACGCATGCTGTTGGAACTCATGCTGCAGCGTCATCACATCCTGCCCACACAAATTAACGGCTATGAAAATACCGAGTTCACCCACTCGGCAGTGGCCGCCTATATCGCCAGCGGCATGGCAGATGTAGGCATAGGCGTAGAAACTGCAGCAGCGCGCTTCAAGCTGGATTTCATTCCGCTTTTAAAGGAACGCTACTTTTTTGCCGTGCCCACTGATTCACTGGAACGACCGCAAATGCAGCAAGTCATTCATGTCATGCGCACCGACACCTTCCGTGCTGCAGTCAATCAGCTGCCCGGCTACGATGCCAGCGAAACCGGCAAAATTTTAACCCTCACCGAGGCCTTCGGTGGCTGAACATCAGCCACACATCACACCCGCACAAATCACTGGCTTAATACTGGCCGGTGGCCGCGGCACACGCATGGGAACAGTAGACAAAGGCCTGCAAGCATTTCGTGGGCAGCCTATGGTGCAGCATGCGTTGGCGCGTCTTGCACCGCAAGTAGATCGCGTCATCATCAACGCCAATCAAAATCTGGAACGCTATGAAGAATTTGGCATACCCGTCTGGCCAGATCAGATAACAGGCTATGCAGGCCCGCTGGCCGGACTGCATGCAGGACTATCTCATTGCGAGACAGACTATTTACTCACCGTACCTTGCGATGCGCCGCTTCTGCCAGATAATCTGGCGCTAAAACTTGGCAATGCATTGCAAGCAGACTATGCAGAAATAGCGATGGTCGTAACAGGGGATGAAAAAAATCCAGAGCACCAGCCAGTTTTCTGTTTAATGAAAAAATCAGTATTACCGAGTTTGAGCAATTACCTGCAACAAGGCGGGCGCAAAGTCGATGCATGGGCTGCGATGCAAAAATATATTACCGTTTATTTTGCAGATGCCGCTGCATTCACCAACATCAACACAAAAGAACAATTGCAACAACTCGATATCAATTAAAAAAATCCAAATAAAAAACCAAAAAAACTAAACAAAAAAACCAAACAAAAAAACTAACCCTTTATAAAGTTATGCAGCAAAACAAATAAAGGGCAATAAAAGGAGCGAACGAATGTCCCAAGATGTCTATGTTGCCGGTGTCGGCATGATTCCCTTTGCCAAGCCCGGCGCAAGCGATCCTTACCATGTGATGGGTGCTGGCGCGATACGCGCTGCGCTCACTGATGCCGGTTTGGATTACAACCTGGTGCAGCAGGTTTATGCCGGCTATGTGTATGGTGATTCTTGCAGTGGCCAGCGTGCCGTGTATGAAGTGGGCATGAGTGGTGTGCCTGTCATCAATGTAAATAACAACTGCTCAACTGGTTCCACCGCGCTATGGCTGGCGCGTCAGGCCGTGGCCTCAGGCGCGGTTGATTGCGCACTCGCTGTCGGCTTTGAACAAATGAAACCCGGCGCACTCGGTTCAATTTACACAGACCGTCCCTCGCCATTTGATCGCTTTGATGCCACCACAGACCAACTCATACAAGCTGAAGGCATACCGCTGGCGCTACGCTATTTCGGTGGTGCTGGGTTAGCGCACATGCAGCAATACGGCACCAAGCTCAACACCTTTGCCAAGATACGCGCCAAGGCCAGCCGCCACGCAGCCAATAACCCACTCGCGCTATTCAAAACCATCGTCACCGAAGAAGACGTCATGAACGCGCCAGAAATCTGGCCCGGAGTCATGACACGTTTAATGGCCTGCCCGCCTACATGCGGTGGTGCAGCTGCCATCGTCTGCTCAGCATCATTTGCAAAAAAACACGGACTCAATCACAGCATACGCATACGCGCGCAAGCCATGACCACCGACACCTACTCCACCTTCGAAGGCACACACAGCGACATGCGTCAGCTGGTCGGTTTTGACATGACAAAATCTGCCGCACACATGGTCTATGAAGAAGCCGGCATCGGCCCGCAAGATATCAAGGTCGTTGAGCTACATGATTGCTTCGCACAAAATGAATTACTCACCTATGAAGCTTTGGGTTTGTGCGCCGAAGGCGGCGCTGAAAAATTCATTGAAGATGGTGACAACACCTATGGCGGCAAACATGTCACCAATCCATCCGGCGGATTACTCTCGAAAGGCCATCCCTTAGGCGCAACCGGCTTGGCGCAATGCACCGAGCTAGTCCATCAACTGCGCGGCACCGCAGACAAACGACAGGTAGCAGGCGCGCGCATCGCCCTGCAACATAATCTCGGTCTTGGTGGCGCTTGCGTGGTGACGATGTATGAGC
>CAIVDH010000059.1 GCA_903904635.1 uncultured Burkholderiales bacterium
ATGGCTACCTGTGCGATATAGGGCATCAGATTATTGGGTGTGCCGCGCGGATCTTCGCCCAGGCGGCCGCTTTCATGTGCACCAGCGGGATTAAAGTAACGCAGCGTGGCAATGCGCCATTCCGGATCGGCGTTGGCGAGGTCTCGCAGCATGTCTTCTACCATTAGCTTGGAACGGCCATAGGGATTAGTGGCTGAAAGCGGCGCAGATTCATCGATGGGTACAGACTGCGGATCACCATACACAGTCGCAGAGGAACTGAAAACCAGTCGCCGTACACCATGCAGATTTAAGGCACGCAGTAAGGTCAGGCTGCCGTTCACATTGTTATCAAAATAATCCAGCGGCATGCTGACGGATTCGCCGACCGCTTTTAGGCCGGCGAAATGTACGACCGCATCTATGCCTTCACTTTTTAACAGCGCACACAAAGCGGCATGGTCGCGTATGTCGAGCTGATGAAAGGGTAAATTGTAGCCAGTGATTTCTTTTATGCGATGGATGACCTTGGGTGAGCTATTGCGCAGATTATCTAGCGCAATGACGCGCCAGCCAGCCTGTAGCAGACAGATACAGGTATGCGATCCGATATAGCCAGTGGCTCCGGTAATGAGTACAGTTTGCGACATCTGACTTTAGGTTAACCCGCGATGGCTGCAGAAAAATTTTGCGCTGTATTTTGCTGCGGTGTTTGCTGAGGTGTGATCAGCTGCGTGAACTGATCCAGAAAGCGCTGAAATTCATCTTTGACTTCCGGGTGTTGCAGTGCAAATTTTACGGTTGCCTGCAAATAGCCTTGCTTGGTGCCGCAGTCATAGCGCGTGCCTTCAAACTGATAGGAAAGCACCGCTTCCGATTGCAACAGTGAAGCAATCCCATCAGTGAGCTGCAATTCGCCATTGGCACCTGGTTGTATAGCTTTGAGATGACGGAATATGGACGGCGTCAGAATATAACGACCCACCACCCCCATATTAGAGGGTGCATTTTCAGGTGCTGGTTTTTCTATGATCTCGTCTAATTTCAGCAGGCGATCTGCAAAGGAAGTGCCGGCTACGACGCCATAGGCGCTACTACGTTCGGGTGGTATTGCCTCTACACCGATGATGCTGGATCCGTAGTGAGTATGTAAATTCACCATTTGCTGCATCACAGGCAGAGTTGCATCAAGCAAGTCATCAGCGAGAATCACGGCAAAGGGTTCGTTCTGTACCAAACGCTCAGCGCATAGCACAGCATGCCCCAGCCCTAATGCTTCGGCCTGTCGCACATAAAAACACTGTACGTTATCGGGTTTGATCTGTCGCAGCAAATCAAGCAGCTGATTTTTATCGCGGGCGGCTAGTTCGGCTTCGAGTTCATAGGCTTTATCGAAATGATCTTCTATGGCGCGTTTATTGCGGCCGGTGATAAAAATCATCTCGGTAATGCCGGCTGCAATGGCTTCTTCTACGGCATATTGAATTAGGGGCTTATCCACCACCGGTAGCATTTCCTTGGGACTGGCTTTAGTCGCAGGCAAAAATCGTGTACCCAGGCCCGCGACAGGAAATATGGCTTTGCTGATTTTTTTTCTCATGTGACGGTTTCTGCCTAAAGAGAGCGAAATAAGATGTCAGGAGCGCAGGGAGAGTAGTGTCACTACTATGCATGCTGCTGCCATATCAAACCACCAGTCGAGCATGGATGCATTGCGATAGGGCAGAAAACTTTGAGCGGCTTCGTCTACTAGACCTAATATTGCAATCATCAGCAGCGTGATGAGTGCGCGTAGCATTTTTGTCGTTGTAATGGCGCGATAGCATAGGAACGTGAGCAACGCATAGGCCAGCATGTGCAATAGCTTGTCGCCGAAGCGCGCTGATAATGCATGGGCCTGACCCGGAACAGAACCCAAAATTAGCAGCAAAGAAAAAAACAGCATGGCTGCTAACAACCAGCCCTGATGCAGTGAGCGCCACATCAGGCGCGACCATAGCGATCTTGCAGCCTGACGATATCGTCTTCACCCAAATAGCTGCCAGACTGCACTTCGATTAATTCGAGTGGAATTTTTCCGGGATTTTCCAGCGCATGTACGATACCTACGCCTATGAACGCAGCCTGATTTTCTGTCAGCAGATAATCTTCTTCGCCGTGCGTGACGCGCGCTGTGCCTGATACGATGATCCAATGCTCGGCACGATGATGATGCATTTGCAGCGAGAGTTTGGCGCCAGGTTTGACGGTAATGCGCTTGACCTGAAACCGGCTGCCACGACCTATGGAGTCAAATGAACCCCAGGGGCGTGATACCAGACGATGATTGTCGACTTCCTGACGATGGTCAGAGATTAATGATTGAACCAGTTTACGCGCGTCTTGTGAATTTTTTCGGTTAAGTATTAACAGCGCATCTGGTGTATCAATGACGGCCAGATCTTGCAATCCTATGCCGGCGATGAGTCTCCCGTCTGACTGTATCAGACAATCTTTGCAATCTTGTAGTAACACATCACCTTGCGTGGTGTTGCCCTCTGCATTTTTTTGTGCGGTCTGCCATACCGATTCCCATGAACCTATATCACTCCAGCCTGCATCTAGCGCCACCATGGCAGCATGTTTGGTCTGCTCCATCAGCGCATAATCAATGGCGATGGCGGGATTGTCCGCATAGGCATTTTCTTCCAGCCATATAAAATCTGTGTCACTGTTTGCGGCTTTTAATGCGCGCTCGCATGATGCCAGCATGGCCGGTGTGTATTTTGAAATCTCTTCTATGAGCTGGGTAGCGCGAAACAGGAACATGCCGCTATTCCAAAAATATTTTCCGCTTTCTACATATTGTTTAGCCTTGCTAAAATTTGGTTTTTCTATAAAGGCTGCCAGTGGCATTACTGAACTATATTCGCCATTTTCTGCACGCAGGTAACCATAGCCAGTTTCAGGACGATCTGGCTTGATACCAAATGTCATCAGATAGCCTGATTGTGCGGCTTCGCATGCCATGGAGACTGCCTCGGTAAATGCATGTGCATTTTCAATGACATGATCTGAAGGTAGTACCAGCATGAGCGCATCGCCATACTGCTGGCAAATATGCAATGCGGCGCTTACAACGGCGGGGCCGGTATTGCGGCGTAATGGTTCCAGCAAAATGCTGGCATCGTCTACGCCAATTTCACGCAGCTGTTCCGCTATGATGAAACGCGTTGCAGCATCACTAACCAATACAGGCGGTGCCGACTCCAGCACTGTGCAGCGCTTTATGGTTTGCTGTAGCAGACTGTCTTCACCGGTCAGGCGTAAAAATTGTTTGGGATAACTGGCGCGTGACAGCGGCCATAGTCTGCTGCCTGATCCGCCACATAATATGACCGGTACCAGCCTTTTTTTTTGCTCGTTCATTTAATTTTCAGATAAAAAATAGGCGCGGGAATAAGGATGAACCGTCAAATCCTGCACGATACTGGCGGAGTTGGCCCAGCGGTGACGTGCATGCTGGGCGGTTGGTAGTGTTAGTTGCTGTACATCCGTCCAGAGACGATATGCCAGTACCAGATAGTGTGTAGGTTCATTTGGTGTACCAAGAAAATTTTCATCATAAAAATGTTCAAACACGCCTAAAAAAATACTTTGATCTAGGTCGCATGCCAGACCTAATTCATCTGCGCTGATACGGTGAAATGCTTGCTCCAGTGTTTCATTTTTACGGATACGTCCACCTGGAACAAACCAGTAGCCTTGTGCAGGCGGATTTTTTCTTAAGCCCAGCAAATGATTTCTTGCGCTATCTTGAACGATGAGATCGATAGCGATCAGCGGAGTATGTTTTATGATTTTTTCAAACAGCGAATCGGACAAAAGTCCTGAGCCTTGATTCTTAGGATTTTTTTGATATAGATTTACGCTTTCAGTATGCATTGGTATCTGTCCATCCTTTAAATGCTGTCCATGAAATAATTTTTACATCCATCCAGAAAGACCAGTTTTTAATATATTGCAAATCATATGCAACCCGGCGCTGCATTTTTTCATCGGTATCGGTCTCACCGCGACAACCATTAATTTGCGCCCATCCAGTGATCCCAGGTTTGACGCGATGCCGTTGCATGTACATGGCAACTTTGTTTTTGTATAAATTATTGTGCTGTATTGCATGCGGGCGTGGTCCAACTACCGACATGTCACCAATAAGCACATTAATAAATTGTGGCAATTCATCCAGACTAGTGCGCCTGATGAAACGACCTATGGGTGTAATACGCGGATCGTCGCGGGTAGCTTGGGTTATTTTTCCGTTAAATTCTTTGTGCGGCTTCATGCTGCGAAATTTATAGACATCAAAGCGCTTGCCATTTAAACCCAGCCTGGGTTGGCGAAAGAAAACCGGTCCTGGTGAAGAAAGTTTGATGGCGATGGCCAGAACGATGAACAAGGGCAGCAGCAATATCAATGCAATTAGTGCAAAAATTTTGTCGAACAACTCTTTAAGCAGACCATGCACACCAGCGCTTGCTGGTCGATTTAATTCAATCGCCGGCATACCCATAAAATCAATAGTCTTGTTGCTCAATATAGCCATGGTGCCGATATCGGGTACCCAGCGCACGTCAACCAGGAGATTGCGTAGCAGGTATTGCATTATTTGTAGTTTGCCGGACTCTGCAATTGGAACAGTCAGCCAGATTTCTTGAATGTTATGGCGCTTTATGGCGTTGGGTATGTCGTGGAGTTTTTCTATATGCGCAATATCATCAGCGATTTCTTGTTTGCTGTGTATGGCGCTGACTTGATAGCCAGTCCATTTTTGTGTAAGTGCGCGCTTGTGCAATTCGCGACCTGTGTCGCCATAGCCTACTATCATGACGCGCTTATTGTTGATGCCGAGTTCGCGCAAGCCTGACAATACTAAATAGAGCAGGGCGCGCGATAGCATCATGCCTGTGCATGTCAGTATGGCCCAGTAAGCGACCCAAAGTCGTGATAGTTCATCGATTTGCCGGATCAAGAAGCTCAGTATCAGACCACAACTAATTAAAATTATGATCGCTAATGCGATTTGATTAAACATCTGAAACAACGATCGACCGCGCCATGAAGCATAAAGCGCAAACTGCGAAAACAGGGCAAATGCAAGCGCGCAGCAAAAATAAAGCACGATGCTGTGTACTTCAGGTATTTCAGAAATGGTTGCTGAAAAACGGATTAAGGCAGCGATTTGTCCTGCTATAAAAATTACGACGACATCGACTATGCGGTGCAGGTAGTCAAATCGGGAAGCATTCCTTTCAATTAAATCATGCATAGGTTTACTAGATGTTTTAAAGATTGCTCTTTGCTATGGCCTTGTTTCGTATGTCCCATCATTGAACATTGCAACTTACAACGTAATGATTTATATCGTTATGAGATTGTTAAGTGCGCAGCGATTGCGTCACCTCAATTTATGCAAGGTTTAATCATTCTTCGATGACATTGTGTTTGGTTAGGGTGAACTGCCAGGTCATGATGTTGCGCTATGATGTTGTGCATGACGACCTCTGAACAACCACAAACCACACTGTATGAACTGATAGGTGGCGATGAACGGGTGCGCGAGCTGGTGGATCGCTTTTATGATTTGATGGATCTGGAGCCGGATTTTGCCGCGCTGCGTGCTATGCATCCACCTAGTCTGGATGGTTCGCGCGATAAGTTTTATCATTTTCTTTCAGGATGGAGCGGCGGGCCTGATCTATATACGCCGCGCTATGGCAACGCTTTTTTGCGTGCGCGACATTTGCCATTCCCCATAGGCAGTTCTGCGCGGGATCAGTGGCTCACATGCATGCTGTTAGCGATGAAGGATCTGGGCATTACAGAAGAAAATCAGGATATATTGCTACAGTCTTTTTTTAAGACGGCAGACTGGATGAGAAATAAGCCTGATTAGCGGCGGCAGGCCTGCATTATTGTCAGAGATATTTTGAGTTTTGAACTTGAAC
>CAIVDH010000060.1 GCA_903904635.1 uncultured Burkholderiales bacterium
GTGCTCGCGCGTACGCCTGAGGCGCCAGCCGGCGTGAAAGGCATTTCTCTTTTCATCGTGCCGAAGTTCCTGCTCAATGCCGACGGCAGCCTGGGCCGGAAGAACGACGTGCACTGCGCCTCCATCGAGCACAAGCTCGGCATCCACGCGAGCCCCACCGCGGTGCTTATCTTCGGCGAGAAGGAAGGCGCGATCGGCTATCTCATCGGCGAGGAGAACCGCGGCCTGGAGTACATGTTCATCATGATGAACGCGGCGCGCTTCGGCGTGGGCCTGGAGGGGGTCGCGCTGGCCGAACGTGCGTACCAGCTGGCGCTTTCCTACGCCAAGGAGCGTGTGCAAAGCAAGGATCTTGCCGGCGGCGGTAATCCAGTGCCCATCATTCGCCACCCGGATGTGCGACGCATGCTGATGAGCATGAAGGCGCAGACAGAAGCGATGCGCGCGTTGGCGTACGTGACGGCGGCGGCGATGGATATCGCGCATCGCGATCCCGATGCCACCCTGCGCGCCAAGCACCAGGCATTCGCCGACATGATGATCCCGGTGGTGAAAGGCTGGAGCACCGAGACCTGCATCGAAGTGGCTTCCACCGGGATTCAGGTGCACGGCGGCATGGGCTACATGGAGGAAACCGGTGCGGCACAGCATCTGCGCGACGCGCGCATCACCACCATTTACGAAGGCACCACTGCGATCCAGTCGAACGACCTGGTCGGGCGCAAGATGGCGCGCGAAGGCGGTGCGACGGCGAAATTGACGATACAGGCGATGCGCGTGGTCGAAGGCGAACTGGCGAAAGCCGAAGGCGAGGACATGGCCGCCATCCGCGCCAGCCTGGCGGCCGGCATCAAGGCGGTCGAGGACTGCGTCGACTGGATCGTCCTGACCTATGCCTCGGATATCAAGGCGGTGCACGCGGGGTCGGTGCCTTTCCTCAAACTGATGGGCATCGTCTGCGGCGGCTGGCAGATGGCGCGCGCTGCGCTGATCGCGCAGAAGAAACTGGCGGCCAGGGAAGGGGACGCGTCGTTCTACCAGGCAAAGATCGCGACGGCGCGCTTTTACGCGGATCACGTGCTGACACAAGCAGCAGGACTGCGCAATACCGGCTAAAGATAGTTGGCTGCCCAGGTACTCTATAATCTTGCTATTAAAAAATTAGTCTCTAGTCTTGGCCGATACATGCACACTCTGCTTATATCGGCCAAGTCAATTCAATGGATATTCAATCATGACAGCACAGTTTGCCAAAAAAAATGAAGCTTGGTCGGCACGCTTCTCCGAACCGGTATCGGATCTGGTGAAACGTTATACCGCCTCGGTATTTTTTGACCATCGCCTCGCGCAATTCGACATAGAGGGTTCGCTGGCTCATGCTGAAATGCTTGCCCATCAAGGCATAATCAGCGAACAGGATTACTCCGATATCGATCGCGGAATGAAACAAATCCAGACCGAAATCGCCGACGGGAAATTTGTATGGCTGCTCGATCTGGAAGACGTGCATCTGAATATAGAAAAACGACTGACAGAACTAGTCGGTGATGCAGGCAAGCGCCTGCATACCGGCCGCTCACGCAATGACCAGGTCGCAACAGATATCAGGCTTTATCTGCGTAATGCTATTGACGATATAAACGTCCTGTTAAACGACTTACGCATTGCACTGACTGATCTTGCTGAACAACACGCAGGCACTATCATGCCAGGCTTTACACACATGCAAGTAGCGCAGCCAGTGACATTCGGTCACCACATGCTGGCTTACGTTGAAATGTTTGGCCGCGATGCAGAACGCATGAGTGATTGTAGAAAACGTGTCAATCGCCTTCCGCTAGGATCTGCCGCATTGGCAGGCACGACATTTCCGATAGACCGCGAGCGCGTGGCAAAGACATTAGGCTTTGATGATGTTTGCCACAATTCACTTGATGCCGTATCAGATCGTGATTTTGCAATCGAGTTTTGCGCTGCAGCTGCCTTAATCATGACGCATATTTCCCGTATGTCAGAAGAGCTGGTGATATGGATGAGTCCGCGCGTGGGCTTTATCGATATTGCCGATCGCTTCTGCACAGGATCATCAATCATGCCGCAAAAGAAAAACCCTGATGTACCCGAACTGGCGCGTGGCAAAACAGGCCGTGTCAATGGTCATCTGGTTGCACTTCTGACTTTAATGAAAGGCCAGCCGCTGGCCTACAACAAAGATAATCAGGAAGATAAAGAACCCTTGTTTGATACGGTAGACACCATTACTGACACGCTACGTATCTTTGCAGATATGGCCGGCGGTATTCATGTCAAGGCAGAGGCAATGCGAGCTGCAGCCTTACAAGGCTATGCCACCGCCACTGACCTGGCGGACTATCTGGTCAAAAAAGGCTTACCGTTCCGCGATGCACATGAAGCCGTTGCTTTGGCAGTAAGAAGTTGCGTTGATCGCGGCTGTGATCTGGCTGACCTATCAACGCAAGAATTACGTACTTACTCTCTCCTAATTGATGATGATATACACGCAGTACTAACCCTTGAAGGCTCTGTAGCAGCCAGAGATCATATAGGCGGCGCAGCACCAAACCAAGTCAAAGCAGCAATAAAACGCATCAGGACTTTGCTTAAGTAAGCGCCGTTTTATTTGTAATTTCAGGCATCTCGGTCGAACATCGACCCGGATGCTTTTTTCTTTTGTGCAGGATGTTGTGATAAAACGTCAGTATAAAAATATAGTCGTGCTAAAGATAAAAAAACTGGTCTGTGCGGCGCAGCAGCCCAGGGCTCAAAGTGATGAACGAGGTAAATTCAGGTTTGCGCCTGCAGCTGCCCTGATATTTTTTAGCTAACCCGGGGCAGATACACAGCAGTAGCGATCCAATCAATAATAAGAATTAAATTCAAACCGCAGTTTTCGCTAACGAAAGCCAATCATGTCTTTTTTACTCTCGCTCTCGAAATACATTGATGATTTAAATGAAAAAATTGGACTTGCCATCAGCTGGGCTTTACTGGCTGCAGTTCTGATTTGCAGCGGTAATGCACTGATCCGCTACACGCTCAACACTAGCTCTAATGCCTGGCTAGAAATACAGTGGTACTTATTCAGTGCCATCTTCCTTCTGGCCTCGTCCTATACCTTGCGACGCAATGAACATGTACGAATTGATGTCATCGTCGGTAGATTTTCAAAACGTACGCAAGTCTGGATTGATCTCTTTGGTTTCTTGTTTTTTCTTCTCCCCGCAACGCTGTTGATACTTTATTTTGCCCTCCCCTTTGCATATGAATCCATACGCAGCCAAGAAGTATCAAGCAATGCTGGCGGGCTCATCGTCTGGCCTGCCAAGCTATTGATACCGGTGGGGTTTTTATTGCTAACTCTACAGGGCATTTCTGAATTTATAAAAAGAGCGGGCTACCTGCTCGGTAAGGTCGATGCAAGTGCCTTTGAAAAACAAGTCACGACACCTGCCGATGAGATCGAGGCCATCAAGGCCGCCAATCAACTTACTTAAATAGAGAATACAACATGACAGAATTTCTGATTGCGAACATGGCGCCAGTCATGTTCGCCACCTTAGTCATCTTTTTGCTTTCCGGCTTTCCAGTTGCTTTTTCTTTGGCTGCAAATGGTTTGTTTTTTGGACTGGTAGGCATTGAAGTCGGCTTATTAAAACCTGAATTATTACAAGCTCTGCCTAATCGTTTATTCGGGATTATGGCTAATGACACGTTGCTGGCTATTCCTTTCTTTACCTTGATGGGTCTGATTTTAGAACGCTCCGGTATGGCAGAAGACCTGCTGGATACTATCGGTCAGTTGTTTGGTCCCTTGCGCGGTGGCGTTGCCTATGCAGTGATTTTCGTAGGTGCACTACTGGCAGCCACGACTGGTGTCGTAGCCGCTTCAGTCATATCGATGGGATTGATTTCACTGCCAGTCATGCTGCGTTATGGCTACGACAAAAAAATCTCTTCAGGTGTCATTGCTGCGTCCGGCACCCTGGCGCAGATTATCCCACCATCACTGGTGTTAATCGTCATGGCCGACCAGCTTGGGCGCTCAGTCGGCGATATGTACCAAGCTGCGTTCATACCTGGGTTGTTACTTACGCTGATGTACACATTGTATGTGATGGGAATTTCTATTTTCAAACCTCAAGCTCTACCTGCGCTACCCATAGAGGCACGCAATCTGAGAGAAGCTAATGGCGATAGTGGCGCTGTTTCATTATTCGTACTTCTTACCATTTCGATTGGTACCGGTTGGATTGTTGCAAAATTTTATTTTTCTGCATACACCAAACTTCCATTGGATGAAGCTGCAATTTATGGCGGCGTTGTCAGCGTCTCTATTGCATTGTTAGCTGCTGTTCTTAATCGGAATCTCAAACTTGGCTTGCTGTCGCGCATGGCAGAAAAAGTTGTATTGGCGCTGGTGCCGCCGCTGGCACTTATCTTTCTCGTACTAGGTACTATCTTCGTAGGTATCGCCACACCAACTGAAGGCGGCGGTATGGGAGCGCTTGGTGCATTAATTTTAGCTTTGGTAAACCGTCGGCTTAGCTGGGATTTACTCAAGCAAGCGATGAATTCTACGACGCGTCTCTCCTGTTTTGTTTTATTTATATTAATTGGCTCCAGTGTTTTCTCGCTAGTATTTCGCGGAGTGAACGGTGATCTCTGGGTCGAGCATTTACTCACCTCACTGCCTGGTGGTACTGCCGGATTTTTAATAGTCGTAAATATTTTATTTTTCGGCTTGGCATTTTTTCTTGATTTTTTCGA
>CAIVDH010000061.1 GCA_903904635.1 uncultured Burkholderiales bacterium
ACCCATGGCACGCGCATCTTCTTTCCATGCTTGCACATCGTCAGCCGATAAGCCTGCCCTGCCTGCTACAAAACCTCCAATAATATCCATCATGCCCCCGCTATAGGTTTGCGGGTCGTATGTGATATTCATCAGCGGCACAACCTCTACACGCGGTGTTTTAAAACCTGCCTGCTCCATGCGACGCTTCAGATCGCGCGGCAATTGGGGATGCGGTATGTGTGTATTCCAGGTTTCAAGCACTAGGCGCATGCGCGCTTCATCACTACTGGCCCACACTGCAGATTCCCAGTCAGTATCAACTAGCAACGCACGTCCACCCGGTCGCAGCACGCGTGCCAACTCAGTCAGGGCCAGATCAATGTCTGCCACATATTCATACACCTGCGTTGCAAGCGCCACATCGAAACTGCTATCGGCATAGGGCAAGGCCGTCACATCAGTCAGTGCGAAATTCGCCTGCGGCAGGTGTGCACAGCGCTTGCGTGCTATTGCCAGCATGGGCTCGGCTATATCCACACCCAATACACTGCCAGAAGATCCTGTGGCCTCGGCTAAGGCCATCGTAGTCAGGCCAGGGCCACAACCGATGTCGAGTACTTTTTCACCTGCGCGCAAGGCCAGATGCGCCATGATGCTGGCGCGCTGTGCTACTACATCGGGGGTGAGATAAACGGCTTCGAGTTTGCGCGAAGTGTCTTCGTCAAACTGATCTTGTGCGCTGGGCGCTGAGTGCATGTTTTGAGACACGGATTTCCTTGATGATTTTTTTGATTTTATTTTTTTGTTTGATTAATTCAACGATGCATTGCAACGCTAATTAACTCACTAAGGTCGCAGCGCCTGTAAGCCATCCAGCAACGCTTTATGAAAACGATCCGGATCTTGCATTTGCGGTGCGTGGCCGAGTTCGGGAAATGTCATTAACTGCGATCTGGGAATACTGGATAAAGCACGTAGTGCCAGAACCGGATAATTTCCCAATTTTGCGCGCAAAGTATCTGAGACCAGATCTTTGCCTATAGCGGTATTGTCTTTCTCACCTATCATCAACAGCGTAGGCACGCGTAGGTTTGGGAATTCATACAGCACAGGCTGGGTATAAATCATGTCGTACAACAGAGCAGAATGCCAGGCTACTGTTTCAGCGCCCGGGCCACGAAACATACCCGCCAGCATTTGCACCCATGTTTCATATTCGGGTCGCCATTCATTCACATAGTAGGTCGACCGTTCATAGTTGCGTATGCGCTCGTCCGTTACTTGCAACTCGCGTATGAACCACTGATCCACCGATAGTGCCGGCACGCCTTCGGCTTTCCAGTCTTCCAAGCCGATGGGGTTCACCATCACGAGCTGCTCTACGCTGTCGGGAAACATCAGCGCAAAACGCGTGGCCAGCATGCCGCCAGTGGAATGACCGATTAGTGTGACGCGTTTAATCTCTAGTTTTTCGAGCAGTAACTTGGTGTTATGTGCAAGCTGCTGAAATGTATATTGATACGCAAGTGGTTTAGTGGATTTGCAAAAACCGATCTGGTCGGGAACAATGACGCGATAGCCTTGTTCCTGTAAAAATCGCATCGTGCCTTCCCAGGTAGCGCCGCAAAAATTTTTACCATGCAGGAGCACGGCCACTCTGCCATTAGGCTCTGCCGGCTGGAGATCCATAAAAGCCATCTCAAGTGGCTGGCGCTGAGAGATAAATTCAAAACGCTGGACCATTTCGGGGTATTCAAAACCTTCCAACTCTGGGCCATAGCTGGATACTTGTGCTGCCGCTGAAAAAGAAAATACTGACGAAAACAGCAAAGCGGTCAGCAAAAATTTACGACATTTCATTATTATTATCTCCAAACTAACGACGAACAAACGCGAAACTAACAGCAAGCGAATTACCAACTAAAAAACCAACCCAGAGACACTGGATCCCAGCCTGCGCTGGGATGACGGCAGTAAATTTTATGGCATCACATCATAAAAAGTCGTCCCAGCGCAGGCTGGGACCCAGTGTCTATCTATGTAGTTTTCAAAAGAACAAGCTCTCAGTGCAACACCTCAGACTTGTAGCGATCCACCAAAAACAGCGCCGCCACAAAACCCACTACTGCACCAAACATCACATAAAAAGCAGGTGCCAATGGCGAGCCCGTTGTTTTGATCAGCCAGGTGACAATCAACTGCGCAAAGCCACCAAATAACATCACCGCAAAATTATAAGCCAGCGCCAGACCTGTAGAACGCACACGCGCCGGAAACTGCTCTGCAAGCGCCGTCGAGATAGGACCAAAGCCGACTGCCACTGCACTACACAGACACACCTGCATTACCGCCAGCCGCAACAGCCCCGGCTCTGCCTGCAGCCATGCAAACAGCGGATAAGGTAATACAAAATAAAGTAGTGTCGCAGTCAGCAATATAGGCCGGCGACCTATGCGATCTGATAATGCACCGAACAATGGCGTTAAGGCAGTCAGGCATAACAAGCCCGCAACCTGGGCGATGAAGGCATCGGTAAGCGGAATACCGAGTTGCGTCTTGGCGTAGGTCGGCATGTAGATCAACACGACGTAATACATGATAGTACTGGCGAGTACCAGTCCAAAGGAAGACAACACTGCACGCCTATATAGTTGAAATATGCTGACAAGGCTGCTCTTTGCTACTGGTGACTTGCTGATCTCGATAAAAGCATCCGTCTCTTCAAGATGGCGTCGTATATACAAGCCAACCGGACCTATCAACAGACCAATAATAAAAGGCAGGCGCCAGCCCCAGCTATCGATCTGCTCTACCGACAACCCTTGGGTGATGATCATGCCTGAAGCCGCACCGGCCAGTGCTGCAATACTCTGCCCTACCATTTGCAACGAACCGTAAAATCCGCGCCGCTCTGCCGGCGCGCTTTCAACCAGAAATGCGGTTGCACTGGCAAACTCACCGCCAGTGGCAAAGCCCTGTAACAGTCGCGCCAGCACAATCATGATGGGTGCAGCCGCGCCTATGGCTGCATAGGTGGGCGCAAACGCGATCATTGCGATGGCCACCGTCATCATTGCAATAATTAATTGCAGCGCAGCCTTGCGACCTTTGCGGTCTGCATACATCCCGATCACAATGCCGCCAACTGGCCGCATGAAAAACCCCACACCAAAGGTGGCCATAGTGAGCAACAATGATGCATATTCGCTATCAGATGGAAAAAACAAGCGTGAAATTATCACGGTCATGAATCCATAGATCACGAAGTCAT
>CAIVDH010000062.1 GCA_903904635.1 uncultured Burkholderiales bacterium
GTCACAGTAAAAGATGGCGTAGCCACCGAAGTGAGGGGCGACCCGGATCATCCCAATACAGCTGGTGCGCTTTGTACCAAAGTATCTCGCTATGTGGAGCGCACATATCATGCTGAGCGATTACTTTACCCGCAAAAACGTATTGGTAAAAAAGGCGAAGGAAAATTCATCCGTATCAGTTGGGATGAAGCGCTCAATACCATCACAGAAAAACTCAAGCAAATCGCTGCAAAAGATCCACGCGCGGTTTTACCTTACAGCTATGCAGGCACGATGGGTTTTGTACAAGGCGAATCCATCGCCATGCGATTCTTTAATAAGCTCGGCGCTTCACAACTAGAACGCACAATTTGCGCATCCGCTGGAAGTGTCGGATACAAATACACAATAGGCGCAAAAATCGGTACAGACACAGAACAATTTGAACATGCAAAATTGATTTTGATTTGGGGGGGGAATCCGATTGCATCAAATCTACACTTTTGGATGAAAGTACAAGAAGCCAAACGACGGGGCGCATTTATCATTGCCATTGATCCCTACCGGTCCCTCACTGCACAAAAATGTCATCAGCATATTGCCCTATTACCTGGCACAGATGCAGCGCTTGCGTTAGGTATGATGCATGTATTAGTGCGTGATGATTTACTTGACCATCCCTACATTGATGATCACACACTAGGTTTTGCTGATCTTGTTGAGCGGGTTGCACCATGGACTCCGGAATACACCGCAACTATCTGTGGCATTACAGCGCTTGAAGTAGAAAATCTGGCCCGCCTTTACGGCCAGACTGCGCAACGCAAAGAGCCCGTTGCTATACGTGTAAATTATGGCCTGCAGCGTGTGCGAGGCGGTGGTATGGCAGTACGCAACGTGGCCTGCCTGCCTGCTTTAGTAGGCGCTTGGCGACATGCAGCTGGTGGCGTCCTTCTGTCTTCTGGAGATAGCTTTCCAAAAAATATCCATAAGCTGGAACGACCAGATCTGGCACCAGTTCATCCCAACCGCCCGCCACGTATCATCAACATGAGTACCATCGGTGATGATTTACTCAAACCTTCATCAGACGAATTTGGTCCAGCTGTTCAAGCCCTGATTGTTTACAACTCAAATCCTGTTGCTGTCGCTCCGGAGTCTGCAAAAGTAGCAATGGGTTTTGCGCGTGAAGATTTATTTACAGTCGTACTTGAACATTTTCAGACAGATACAGCAGACTATGCCGACATTCTACTGCCTGCCACAACGCAGTTGGAACACACCGACATACACGCAACCTACGGTCATCTTTATATGATGGCAAATAATCCAGCCATCGCGCCATTGGGGGAATCAAAACCCAATACAGAAATTTTTCGTCTGCTTGCTGCACGTATGGGGTTTGAAGAACCCTGTTTTTCAGATAGTGATGATGAAATTGCAGCACAAGCATTTAATGCCAAGGATATACGCGCCAAGGATTTTGATTGGGGAAAATTGAAAAAAACGGGGTGGCAAAAATTAAATATGCCTGCAGCGCCATTTGCGCATGGCGGTTTTGCCACGCCATCTGGAAAATGCGAATTTTATAGTGAACGCATGATGGCAAATGGTCTTGATCCGTTACCTGCCTATACGCCTCCGTATGAGTCTGTACAGAGTACGCCAGAACTAGCAAAAAAATATCCGCTTGCCATGATTTCTCCTCCTGCAAGGAACTTTCTTAATTCCAGCTTCGTCAATGTTAAGAGTTTGCGCGATGTAGAGGGCGAACCTCATCTTGAACTAAATCCGGAAGATGCATTATTACGCGGCGTTGTTACTGGTGACATGGTTCGGGTTTTTAATGGCCGCGGATCATTACTAGCCAAAGCACGCGTTACCGATAATGCACGCATAGGATTGGTAGTAGGCTTATCAATCTGGTGGAAAAAATTTGCTAATGACGGAAAAAACGCCAATGAGCTCACCAGTCAGCGCCTGACCGATATGGGTAACGCTGCTACGTTTTATGATGTACTTGTACAAGTCGAAAAAGCATAATTTTTAATGAAAATAAATAGCCATATTGTTTTTTCCATAATCGTACTGTCAGTACTCCCTGGCTGCGCCCAGCTTGGATATTATGCACAGGCTATGCAAGGCCAAATCAACCTGGTTTCCTCTGCCAGGCCAATTGAACATTTATTAGCCGACCCTACGGTTAAAGATCAACTCAAAGATAGGCTAAAACTTGTACGAGAAATACGTTCTTACGCTGCCCGAGAATTGGGATTGCCTGATAACGGTAGCTATAAAAAATTTGCACAACTGAAGCGTAAATATGTCATGTGGAACGTTGTGGCAACGCCTGAGTTATCAATCAAGCCGAATCAATGGTGCTTTCCAGTGGCAGGATGTGTTGATTATCGCGGCTATTACAGTCAGGCTGCGGCACAAACATTTGCAGAGAGTCTGCATCGTGAAGGTTTGGATGTGCGTGTTTCAGGTGTCCCTGCGTACTCGACCTTAGGCTGGTTTGATGATCCTGTGCTATCAACATTCATTGATTATCCCGATGCAGAACTGGCACGTCTTGTTTTTCATGAGCTTGCACATCAAATTGCCTATGCGCCCGGTGATTCACAATTCAATGAATCATTTGCTACAGCAGTTGAAGAAATCGGTGTGGCACGCTGGCTTGCCACACAAGCGGATAATACTTTACGCGAAAATTATCACGTACACAGTCAGCGCAAAGCTGATTTTCTTGATTTGCTGATGCACCACCGGCAACAGCTAGAAATTAACTTCGACAGCACTGCCAGTCAGGCTGATAAGCGACTGCGCAAAGTAGAAATATTTGAATCACTAAGGCAAAAATATACGCAGCTTAAGCAGGAGCGTTGGAGCGGCTATGCAGGATATGACCCTTGGTTTGATGCGCCAATATCTAACGCAAATTTTGCCTTGGTTGCAACCTACCATGATCTTGTTCCGGCCTTCACGCAGTTGTATGCTGCCAACGCAGAGCTACCGGCTTTTTATCAATCTGTACGTGAGTTGGCTAAGCTAGATAAAAAAACACGCAGGGAACGACTACAAAAATACACGATGCCTGCCAATAATTTGACCCAGGATTTAGTGCCACCATCTGCTGCACTGCAATAACCCCACGAGCATATTATTTTCAGATAGCATCGGGTTAAGAGATAAAACAATTCTGGCTCTCGACAGCCATTCTTAGAGCCTATCGCGTTAGGCCGATCTCTGTGTTAGCAGTGCCTCGTACTCAAGTACTGCCAGCGGCACTGCTGCCTTGATATCGACACAACGAGATAGGCTCTTAAAATAAAATATTCTGAGGTGTGGCATGGAAAAAATCTGGATTAAATCTTACCCCGAGAGTGTGCCGGCAGAAATTGATTTCACCCGCTATCACTCACTAGTTCAATTACTTGAAGAATCTTTCAATAAATATGCTGCGCGACATGCATACGCATGCATGGACAAGCGAATAACCTACGGTGAAGTTGATGCGATGTCGAAAAAACTCGCCGCATGGTTACAGGGACAGGGACTGTCCAAAGGTGCACGCGTTGCACTCATGATGCCCAACGTGTTGCAATATCCAGTCGCAATCGCCGCCGTGCTGCGTGCAGGCTACACGGTCGTGAATGTAAATCCGCTCTACACGCCGCGTGAACTAGAGCACCAGCTAAAAGACTCTGGTGCAGAAGTAATTATTATCCTGGAAAATTTTGCCCATACGCTGGAAAAAGTCATCGCCAAAACAGACATCAAGATCGCCGTTGTCGCCAGCATGGGTGATCTGCTGGGTGGGGTAAAGGGCACCATCGTCAATTTTGTCGTGCGTAATCTAAAAAAAATGGTGCCGGAATTTTCTTTACCGAATGCGATACGCTTTAATCGCACACTTGCACAAGGCTCTCGCATGCGATTAAAGCCTGTAGAGTTGGGGCATGACGATATCGCATTCTTACAATACACCGGTGGCACTACCGGTCTCTCAAAAGGCGCGATGCTGAGTCATCGCAATGTGATTGCCAACCTTTTGCAAAACGAAGTCTGGCTGCAGCCAGCTATGGACATACCGCCTAAAGTGGAAGCGCTGACTTTTATTTGTGCGTTGCCGCTTTATCATATCTTCGCGCTCACAGTCTGTTGCTTGATGGGTAGTCGTCTGGGTGGCATGAACATACTGATACCTAATCCGCGCGACATTCCAGGCTTGGTGAAGGAAATGGGAAAATATAAATTCAACATGCTGCCTGCAGTAAATACCCTTTATAACGGCCTGTTAAATAACCCGGATTTTGCCCGTCTGGATTTCTCCAGCCTTAAGCTTTGCA
>CAIVDH010000063.1 GCA_903904635.1 uncultured Burkholderiales bacterium
AATCAAAAACATCTCTATCATTGCCCTGAGCCAAGCACGGTTGTAAAATGCCGCTATCGTTTGTGATAAATCGAGGATTGGCAATGTACTGGTACCTGATACACACCAAGCCCCGGCAGGAAAAAAGGGCGCTAGAAAATCTCGAACGACAGGGCTATGAATGCTACCTGCCGCTACTTCCCACCGAAAAAATTCAACAAAAACTCGTAGCCGTAGTCGACGAGCCGCTTTTCCCGCGTTATCTTTTTATACATCTCGATAGTAGTCAATCTGGCAAAAGCTGGATACCGATACGTTCTACGATAGGTGTGAGCCGTCTGGTGACCTTTGGCATGGAGCCTGCGAAAGTTGACCAGGGGTTGATAGATTTATTGCGTGTTAATGGCGACCAGATTGCAGCGCAACCGCAGCGCTTGTTTAATAAGGGCGAGAAGGTGATGGTGACTGAAGGGCCGTTTGCTGGCATTGAAGCTATTTATCAAATGAGCAATGGCGAAGGGCGGGCGATGGTGTTGATAGAGTTGATGAGTAGGCCGGTGAAGGTGGCGATAGCGCCGGCTGGTTTACGTAAAGTTGGTTAATTGTAATTTCATTTCGGTGATCGCCCTAGATTGCCTTTAATTACTATTTTTATAATAATTCTCTCTTTGGCAATCGCCAAAAAATTCCCATAAGCCACCTTTGATGTGGCACAATTCGTTCGGTTTCTGAACGGTTCTATTTCGTTCATCTGTAGTTCAAAATTCCCATTATCGTGCATGCCGATCGCGACACGGCATGGCGGTAGCGTCTCAATCGATTTGAAAACTCAACATCCCATTACAGCCCGCAGAGTGCAAGTTCAGGATGATATGCATTTCTGGGTAATGCGCTGCCTGCAAAAAACACCTGATATAAGCCAGAGACAGCTTGCTAAAGAGCTGGGTATTAGCTTGGGCAGTGTGAATTATTGTTTACAGGCTCTGATGGATAAGGGCTGGGTGAAGGTACAAAATTTTAGTAAGAGCACCCATAAGCTGGGATATGTGTATTTGCTCACGCCATCTGGTATTGCTGAAAAATCCGGACTGACGCGACGGTTTTTGAGTCGGAAGATTGATGAGTATGAAGTGCTGAAAGTTGAGATTGAAAATCTTAAGGCTGAGATGCCGGTAGAGCGGGGGGCAGTGGTTTGAAGATTGCGGTTGTCGGTGCTGGACACCTTAATCAAATTACCCCTGTCATCCTTTGCGGTGGTTCTGGTACGCGGCTATGGCCATTATCGCGCAAGAGCTTTCCTAAACAATTTGTGCCGCTGCTTGGAGATAAAAGTCTATTGCAACTGACTTTTGAAAGAGTATGCGGATTTGGCTCTGCCCCTATCGTTGTCGCAGCTGAAGAACATCGGTTTATGGTGACGGATGTAATGCAGTCAGCACGAATAGCAGGTCAACTTATACTTGAACCTGTTGCACGAAACACAGCAGCAGCAATGACGCTTGCGGCACTGTATGCATCTGAAGCAGGAAAAGATTTATTATTATTTTGTCCAGCGGATCATCACATACCTGATATCGCAGCCTTTAGCGAAACAATTCAGCAAGGTGTCCCTGCTGCTAACGCTAACGCAATCGTAACTTTTGGAGTTACACCCAG
>CAIVDH010000064.1 GCA_903904635.1 uncultured Burkholderiales bacterium
CATTAAGAGCGGTGCTAGTGTCGGCATCGCGCTGTATCCGCAAGACGGTAAGGAAGGAGGCGATCTCTTACAAAAAGCGGATCTGGCGATGTACCGTGCCAAGTCAGCAGGACGTAATCACTATCGCATCTTTGCTCCGGGTATGCTGACTGAAATCCAGCTACGACAGCAGCAGGAAGAACAGTTACGACTGGCTGTTGAACAGGGTGACTTTGAACTGGCTTATCAGCCACAAATTGATGTTCACTCTCTAGATCTTAAAAGTGTAGAAGCGTTACTGCGCATTAGGAACCCGCAACTACTCTCTTTCTCGCCCCTAAAAATTATCGGTATGGCTGAAGAGCTGGGGATCAGCCTCGAGTTGGGCAAGTGGATATTGAAGACGGCATGTCAGCAGATAAAAAACTGGCAATCTTTAAGCTTCCCAACGTTAAAAGTTGCGGTAAATTTTTCACCATCGCAGCTGATGAATAAAAATTTGGTCGCATTAATTCAAACTACGCTTAAAGAAGAAAATCTTGATCCAAGTTGTCTTGAAATTGAAGTTACAGAAAATGCGCTCATGTTAATTAGTGAGAATAAGAGTCGCGTAATCCATGAAATTAAGGCTTTAGGTGTTTCCATTAGTCTCGATGATTTTGGTACGGGCTTGTCAACCCTATCGCACCTCAAAGAGTTCCCAGTCGACGTACTCAAGCTTGATGGTAGCCTGATACGCAATTTACCCAAAGATCAGGAAGATGTTGCGATCGTCTCGGCCATCATAAAACTGGCTATTGATCTGCATATTACTGTGGTTGCCGAAGGTCTCGAGACTGTTGATCAGCTGGCATTTTTACGAACCACGCCTTGCCATATGGTGCAGGGATTTTTATTTAGCGAAGCACTACGATCAGAAAAATTTGAATTATTGTTAGAAAATCGTAAGCGCGACGCACAAATTTTTCATTAGTTTTACGCTAACTTTTTACCACAATCTCGTAATTTTCTGTAGCGGGTAAAATTAAGGCAATTCGATTAACGAGATTGCCATGACACAGCCTTTAATGCGACGTACCATCGCAAGCATCATCAATGCTATCAATACATCAGATGGTGCCGGCGTCAGATTGAGACGCAGTCTGGGCAGCGGCGAGGGTACTCGACTCGATCCTTTTTTAATGCTGGATGAGTTTTCTTCTGAGAACCCTGGCGATTATATTGCCGGCTTTCCATCCCATCCACATCGCGGTTTTGAAACCGTTACCTACATCCTTGACGGACATATGCGCCATGAAGATCATCTTGGTAATCAGGGTGATCTGAAAAGCGGTGGCGTGCAATGGATGACGGCAGGGCGCGGCATCATTCATTCTGAAATGCCGCAGCAGGAAGAAGGGCGTATGCGCGGCTTTCAGCTCTGGATAAATCTACCAGCGAAAGAAAAAATGAAGCCAGCTGGCTATCGCGACATTACGCCAGAAGAAATTCCAGTACACAATCTAAGCGGTGGTGGTCAGATAAAGATTATTGCCGGTAGTTTGCAGACGGCAGACCAACTCTTCCAAGGCCCTATAGCAGGACTCACGACCGAGCCAATTTATTTAGATGTCAGTCTGCCGGCTGAAAGCAGCTTTAGTCACCCTGTTGCAGCAGGCATGAACGCCATGGCCTATGTATTTGAGGGTAGTGTGCAAATAGACGAAACATCTATACCAGCTCATACTGCGGCAATTTTTTCTGATGGCGGCTATGTTACGTTACAAGCCGGTGCCGAAGGTACCCGCTTTTTATTATTGGCGGGACGCCCCATTAATGAGCCCATAGCGCAGTACGGTCCTTTTGTAATGAATACCGCTGCTGAAATAGAACAGGCAGTCAGGGATTATCAGAGCGGACGACTTACTACGATATAAAATTTTCCTGCGTGTTGCACTCATGCTCTGATGCTTCGCGACAGGCTTGCATAATCCCTTGTGCTGCCAGATCAAAGCGGTAGCGTTCTACTTGCAGTAAAGAGCGTTCGCCATAAGCTTGCAGCCTTCTCTCATCTTTGAGTAGCGCCGCAGCACGCGTGGCCCACAGGCCAGCATTTAACTCACAAACATGTCCGTTTTGCTCATCCACAATGAGCTCTCCGGCAGCACCTGCATGCGGTGACACCATCACCGCAAGGCCTGATGCGCAAGCCTCATTTGCGACCACACCCCAGACATCGGCTTGCGTAGGAAATAAAAATATTTTCGCCGACTGATACAGCGCAGGTAATTCCTGCTGACTGGCAAAACCATGAAAATGCGTGTCAACATGCTCTGCATATTCTTTTGCCAGAGTTCGCGTTGCCTGTTCCTGGGTGCCAGAGCCGACAAATAAAATCCGCGTGCGACGGTTAAGTAAGAGGGCAGTTTTATGCGCAACTTCTAGCGCAAAATCTGGTGATTTTGCAGCTTCTATGCGAGAGCAAAAAATAAAATCAAATGATTTTTCAATATTGATTGATTCAGGCTTGAATCGCGCGTTATCAATACAAAGACAAGAAAGTAAGCAACGTTCATTCGGAATACCATAGCTTTTATATAATGCTATCCCACCATTACTGGCTGCAATAAAACGTGAAGCGCGTGCATAGGTGAATCGTCGCAGTCGCTTATGCAGCGAACTGAGCATGCGTTCAGAGTCTAGCGTGCCATCTGTCATGGGCACATAAGCCTTATGTTTGAATCTTGTCCAGCCTAGCGCATACATGTGGCTGGGGTTAAATCCATTTCCCAACACAACATCTGGCTTAAACCTTGACAAGGCAAGCAGTACATCAGGGTTATTGTGTATGTAGCGACCATTGACGGTACTTATTCGTTCTCGCAAAAATACATGATCAAATGCTATAGGCGGTAAATCCCATAAGCGATTTGGTTCACGGCGACAAAAAAAAATTACTTGCAGATCTATATCAGGCGCTGCTGCAATTAAATTAAAAATCGGAATGCGGTAGGGCGGCGGTTCATTAACGGCCAGCGCGATTTTCAGCATAGTTAACACCATTAGTTTTAAAAGTGTGCATGTCAGCGACAGCCTCTCGGTAGATGCCGGTAAGAATTTCGTAATTATGTTCTGGCGTGTAGCGAGACAAATATTCTGCTCTGGCGGCCTGGCCCATTTTTATCATGGCAGCGGGGTTCGCTTCAGCCCATGCAATTGTTTGCGCAAGTGCCCTCACATCACCAGGTCGGACGAATAGCCCTGTTTTGCCATGAACAATTAATTCAGCAAGGCCACCATGATTGGTTGCAATAACTGCCGTACCACTGGCGAAGGCTTCAATGGCAACCAGTCCAAAACTTTCTACCCCTGTGCTGGGCATGACTAAATAAGTCGCTTTTTGCAAACGATTTGCCAACTCTGATGGCGTATGAAAACCGCAATAACGTAAACCTGGTGATTGTTCCACTAATGTCTGCAGCGGCCCTTTGCCATAGACATCAATAGAATGTCCGGGCAAAGCGGCTATGGCCTGAGCAAGAACTGCAAGCCCTTTTTCTGGTGCTAATCGCCCAATAAAAATGCCACCATGTCGCTGGTTCCAGGCGGGTATGCGCTTAGACTCAACAAAATTTGGCTTGATGCGTAATCGCGCTAAAGGTAAGCCGCCCCGTTGAAATTTATCTCGGCAAGTTTGATTTAGTACGATGTAGCGATTAACCATATTGCGCCAGGTACCAAGCATACGATGCGCGGCAAGCATGAGCGTACTGACTGTGGATTGGGAATAGGAATTGCGATAGCAGCGATGAACGACAGCGCGCCATGGTAGGCGGCCAACACAATCTTCACAAACCCGTCCTTCACGCAGCAACATTGCTTGAGGACAGAGCAGCCGAAAATTATGCAGTGTTTGCACCACAGGCACCCGTAATTTACGCGCAGCGCCATATAACGAAGGGGAAATTAATGGGAATGTATTGTGCGCATGAATGACATCTGGCCCAAAGCGGGCCTGGATGCGATAAATATCATCGACAGTTTTCTGCGACCAGATTGTATCGAACGTGGCACTCGCTTTGGGAATATGGCTGAGTTCCGCATTTTCACGATGGTAGATTTCTACTTCATGACCATACTCGCGTAGTAGCATCACCTCCGCATCAACTACGGTATCTTCGCCACCTCGGTAATAATAGCGATTATGGACAACCAGAATCTTCATGTAGACCCAACGTTTACAATGAGCTGACAATGTTAGGCTTTTGTTTTTCTGGAAGCTGGACTTTACGCAAGCAATATAGCGATTAACCATACCGATAAATCAGGCATGCATCTTATTGAGGAGCCCATCATGAACCCATTAGATTTTTCACAAAAGCGTGTGCTAGTTACACAGGCTGATGACTTCATGGGCCCTTTTTTGTGCGATGTATTTAAGGAGCTGGGTGCCACGGTCCTTGCTGATCAAGGCTTGCTTGACGATGCCTCGCGTCCGGCTGCGATGATTGGCGGGCACGGACATATTGACGTATTGCTGGTAAATCTGGGTATTCCAGCGCCATCCACAGCAGCACTAGATGTCGCTGAAGAAGAATGGCGGCATGCATTTACCCATATGGTTGATCCTTTGCCGCGGCTGGTAAAAGCAGTTTTGCCGCAAATGATTGCACGTGGTTCTGGGAAGATTATTTTGATAGGCAGCGCATCTGCCTTACGCGGCATTAAACGCGCATCAACCTACAGCGCAGCCCGCGGCGCACAGCTGGCCTACATACAAGCTATTGGTGTTGAGCTGGCTTCAAAGGGTGTTCAGGTCAATGCCATAGCTCAAAATTTCGTAGATAACCCGACATACTTTCCAGCGGAGGTACAAAACAATCCGGTTTTTCAAGAGCGGCTTAAACGCGAGGTGCCGCTAGGTCGTTTAGTTTCGGCACGCGAAGATGCCATGTTTGTTGCATATCTGGCAAGCGAACATGCAAATTGTTTTGTTGGTCAGATTTTCCCGGTGTGTGGTGGATGGGTGCCTCGTTAATTATTTTTTATATTAATTTCAATGAGTTGAAGGATACATATCAATCAATTTCTATCTGCGCATATCAGTTAAATTTCTTACTTTTATGGATTTACCAAGTTTACTGGCGAGTGGCTTTACTTCATGTAA
>CAIVDH010000065.1 GCA_903904635.1 uncultured Burkholderiales bacterium
GTAAGTGTAGTTGCTAATATAAAATAAACTTAAATAGTTAGACATGATGAAAAAAATCTTTCCCCACCCACAAAAAGGCTCGCCAATATTTTTATTGCCCAGCCTAATTACAATTAGTGCCATGTGTGCTGGATTTTTTGCAATATTTGCTTCAGCCAAAGGACACTTTGCCCAAGCATATTATCTAATACTCCTAGCCATGCTACTAGATAGCCTTGATGGTAGGGTTGCAAGACTTACCCATACCTCATCACCATTTGGCGCACAAATGGATAGTCTAGCCGATATGGTAAGTTTTGGAATTGCACCTGCACTAATTATCTACAATTGGCATCTATATTCTTTAGGTAGAATTGGTAGCATTATAGTATTTATTTATGCTGCTTGTGCTGCACTACGGTTAGCACGATTTAATATCATGCTATCTAGCTTAGATAACCGCTATTTTATGGGTCTACCCTCTACTGCATCGGCACTTTCACCGGAAGCCAGCATGAAGTTGCATTCCATTTCCAGATGCTGTTCTAGCGTATTGTGTTGCGCTTCGCGTATCAGTGTTTTGATGCGCGCCTGAGATAACGAAGGTCCTTGCGAGAGTTGTTTGGCAAGCTTGCGTGCAGCTACTGCCAGCTCGGTATCATGATGTATCGCATCGACTAACCCCAGCTTCTGGCATTCAGCTGCCGATATGGCGCGATTGGTCAGAAAAATTTCTTTGGCGATTGCAGCGCCGGCACGTTGCGTCACAAACCACGAGCCGCCTACATCGGGCGTCAGCCCTAATGCAGAATAGCCACCGCGCAGTTTCATAGCATCTGAAGCCAGTACCAGGTCAGCGCACAGCGCCAGACCGATACCACCACCACCGACCGGGCCATTAATGGCACTCACTATCGGTATGGACATTTCGCTCAGCACGGCCAGCGCAGCATGGATGGGGCGTATTAACTCTTCCAGCACTTGTGGCAATGAACGTGTAGGGTCTTGCATGCTATGTATATCGCCGCCGGCACAAAAATGCTTGCCATTGGCGGTAATGAGTAATGCACGCACGCCCGGCTGACTGGCAATTTTTTCAACAGCAGCGGCCAGTGCCTGCGCCATGGCCAGATCCAGCACATTGGCTCGCGCAGGATTGTTGAGGGTAATAATGGCAAGCGCATCGTCGTGTTCGAGCAGTAGCGGGGATGACATGGGGACAAACTCCGGGGCAAGGAAATGGTAGGAAGTAACCGGGCAGCGCGTAAAACCTGCGCCATTTTAACAAGCCTCAGAGGCGCATAGACGATGCGGGAAGTTTTCCCGTTTAAATATGCTTAAGATCGGATTAAGCTAGCAGACTTGTGATTCGGGTTGCAACCGGATAGTCACAAGGGGACTTTAGCCTGATGCACTCAGCGCTTATCAAATAATAAACAAATTAAAAGAAATCATGCAATCAGCGAACAAACGATTCAAAACCTTCATTGCCGCCTCTGTTGCCGCAATTTTTACTTCCAGCCCGATTTGGGTGTATGCACAATCTAAATCAGAAACGCAGCTGCCGCAGGTGGATGTAGTGGGCACATCGCCATTACCTGGCATAGGCATAGAAAAATATAAATTGCCGTATGACGTACAGAGTGTGAATGAAGAAACGATTTATAACGCGCAATCCATGAACATCACGGAATTCATGTCGCGTAATTTGCTGGGCGTGAATGTCAATGAAGTGCAAGGCAGTCCGTTTCAGGCCGACATCACTTATCGCGGCTTCAGGCTGTCAGGCATACTCGGTTCTTCGCAAGGACTGTCCGTATATATGGACGGCGTGCGGGTCAATGAACCTTTTGGCGATATCGTCAATTGGGACATGCTGCCAGAAGCCGCATTTGCAAACGTCACACTGGTACCCGGCTCCAATCCTGTTTATGGCCTGAACACACTGGGCGGTGCGCTAGCGTTCACAACGAAATCGGGTCTCACAACCAAAGGCTCGGAAATCAAATTACAAGCTGGCAGCTTTGGTCGCAAACGTGCTGATATGTCTTATGGCAGCAAGTCTGAAGATGGCTGGCATCGCTTCATCTCAACTACTGTGTTTGATGAAAGCGGCTGGCGTGATAATTCAGCAGGTAGCCTGGGCAATGTGTTCACAAAAATCGGCCGCTCACAAAATGACAGTAACTGGGATTTATCTTTACTCGTTGCGCGCAGTAATTTACTAGGCAATGGCTTATTGCCTAGTACAAATTACGGCGATGATGGTGGCGATACGCCACAATCTGGTATGTATGAAACTAACCGTCGCTGGATATACACGCATCCTGATCAGACAAAAAACGAATTGCACATGCTGACATTTAATTTACAGCGCATGCTTGATAGCGCAACTGAACTTGCGGGAATGGGATATTTAAGACATAGCGCACGTCAGTCAAAAAACGGTGACATAGAAGCGGATGATGGTGATGCCGTAATTAACTACAACACGACCTGGCAAACGAGTTACGGTGGCAGCGTCAATCTGACTAAAATTCTCGACAAACATCAAATAACCAGTGGTACGAGTTTTGATGCCAGTCGTGTACGTTATGGCTCATCGGTTTCTGACTGCGGTGATATTGATGCCAGCAGATCGCCTATTGATTGTGCTGATCCGGTTGCCAGCACGGGTGTCCGCGGAAAATCTTATGCCATCGGTTTATATACTACGGATACCTGGTCTATCACTGAAAAAACACACTTAACAGCAGCAGCAAGACTAAATCATGCAGGCGTTACCAATACCATCTCAGGAAAAGCAAAAGAAAGCTTTACCTACAATAGTCTGAACCCATCACTGGGGGTCAGTCATCAACTGACTGGTGTAATTAATGTATTTGGTAACGTAGGACAAAGTAACCGTGTTCCTACTGTGATTGAACTTGGCTGTGCTGATTCAGCAAATCCTTGTTTACTACCTACAGGCCTGCAGTCTGATCCCTACCTGAAGCAAGTGATCGCTCGCACCTTGGAAGCTGGTATGCGCTGGAAGCTGTCAAATAGCTCGGGTGTTTCTGTTGCAGCATATCGTTCAGAAAATAAAGATGATATTTTATTTCGTTCGGTGGGTGCTGGTACGCAGTTGGGCTATTTCAGTAATTTCTCGCAAACACGCCGACAAGGTTTGGATGTTTCCGCCTATTCCACTGTTGGTCAATTTACTCTGCAGGCAGGTTACAGCTATTTGAATGCGACCTACCAGGCACAAGATACGCTCTTTGGCGGAGAACGTGAAGTTACTGTTACACCAGGTACAAAAATAGCAGGCCTGCCAGCCCATACGCTCAAGCTTAATGCGGATTGGCGCGCAACACCTAAGCTAACTGTTGGTGGAACTATTATCACCACA
>CAIVDH010000066.1 GCA_903904635.1 uncultured Burkholderiales bacterium
ACTCGGGTACCGCTGGTTTCGCTGCTCATGGTGGACATATCAGGCATCTTGGGCTCCTAAAGTCTGACTTATTAATAAATAGCTATACGCGTACAAATCGCCTCATTTATGTTTGCAATTGTTGTGCCAGTTTTTGACATACCTATCTATTGCGTATGACTGGGCAGCGCTTATCAAACTTGTAAAAGTTATCGGTAAAGTTGCGCTATCTCGGTAATAAAAACAAACCTCACAAGGCGGGTGGTGACGACGGATTATGGATGCCAAGTTTTGATCCATCCGTATTCAAGACAATCCGGTATGCGACAAGATGGCTTTGCGCTGGCGATCAGATTGACTTGTTGCAGCATGTTAAGATTGCATCTGATTAAAATTCGCAAATAAACAGCATTTCATATCATTTTGAAAAAGGGAGAGTAAGTTGACCATCAAGTACAAGGCCCTCACGCTAGCCGTAGCCGCCACATTCGGTATTGGCCACACTGCATTAACCCATGCAGAGATCACCAATGACACAGTCAAGATCGGATTCATCACGGACATGTCCGGTGTTTATGCAGACGTTGATGGTCCGGCTGGTGCAGAAGCCATCAAGATGGCCATTGCTGATTTTGGTGGTACGTTGAATGGTAAAAAAATCGAATTCATCTCAGCAGATCATCAAAATAAAGCTGATATCGCCGCAAGCAAAGCGCGTGAATGGTTTGATCAGCAAGGCGTTGATATGATCGTCGGCGGCACAAATTCTGCAACCAATCTGGCGATGGCCAAGGTAGCAGCTGAAAAGAAAAAGCCATTTATAGCTATTGGTGCAGGTACTGCGCGCCTGACCAATGAAGAATGTACGCCATATACAATTCACTATGCCTACGACACCGTGGCTCTGGCGCGTGGTACTAGTGGTGCACTAGTCAAGCAGGGAAGTAAAGACTGGTTCTTCCTGACAGCAGATTATGTTTTTGGCATGTCACTGGAAAAAGATGCGTCTGATGTCGTAAAAGCGAATGGCGGTCGTGTACTGGGTTCTGTACGTCATCCGCTGTCGGCTTCAGATTTTTCATCTTTTCTTCTGCAAGCGCAAACCTCCAAGGCGCAGGTATTAGGTCTGGCAAATGCTGGTGGCGATACCGTCAACTCGATTAAAGCGGCCAATGAGTTTGGCATTAATAAAAAAATGAAGCTCGCCGGCATGCTCATGTTCGTCAATGATATACATGCGTTAGGTTTGGGCCTGACACAAGGTATGTACCTGACAGATGGCTGGTACTGGGATACCAATGATGAGACGCGCGCTTGGTCCAAGAAATTTATGGCAAAAACTAAAAAAGCGCCATCTATGTTGCATGCTGCGGATTATTCAGCCGCAACGTTTTATTTGAATGCAGTTAAAGCAATTAATAGCGATGACGGCGACAAAATTATGGCAAAAATGAAGGCCACCAAAGTCAATGACTTCTTTGCCAAAAATGGTGTTGTGCGTCCTGACGGACGTATGGTGCATGACATGTATTTGATGCAGGTAAAGACACCGGCTGAATCCAAGTATGAATGGGATTATTACAAGCTGGTACAGACTATACCGGGTGACCAGGCTTATATGACGAAGACTGAAACCAAGTGCACGCTCTGGAAATAAGAATAGATAAGTAGTGCTATTAAAAAAACGACGTGAGTAGTTCACGTCGTTTTTTCTGTACAAGGAAAATGATGAAATTCTTTTTACTACTGTTGCTATGTCCTTTAATGGCGTTGGCAACCGACTTACCTAAGGGTTTCAATGGCATGCCATGGGGCGCGCCTTTAGCAAATTTGCCTAATGCGCAAAAAATCGCCGAGTCTAAGCTTTTTCAGTGTCATCGCAGTGGAGATGGCTCGGCCACTGTAGCCAATACCATTGTGTCGAATGTGCGTTTATGTTTTGCTGGTGATCGGTTTTACTTCGCCCAGATGGAATTTACTGGTCGTCTGGCCTATGAGCAATTACTGGCGCATGGTAAGTCTGGTTGGGGTGAGCCTAAGCCGGGGCAGCGTTTTACTGATGCCTTTGTGTGGGGTGGTCCTGAACAAGGCGTTTATGTAGAACTGGAATTTAGCAAGATAGATGATCGCGGCACTTTAGTTTATGTTTATCTGCCGGTATATAAAGAGACGCAAGAAGCTTCCAAGCCAGACCGCAGCAAACTCCGGCCTGGCTCAGGTTTTTAAGCTGGGCAACTCTGATTTTTTGCTTTTTCACTCCAGCTTCAGCAGCTTAGGTGCTGCTGAATGGTGCCGGCGTATAAAGATTTTCATTAATTCTGCAATTTATAAGTTTCCTTGTGGGAACTTTTCCTCATGAAATGCGCAATGCCATTTCGCGCTTTAGTCGTTCATTAGCATGTAATTTGGCCTTAATTGGCGCTTAAATTCACCTGATTGCGCGCTGATTTGTGCGGCTATCGCACGCGCTGCGCTTAGCCGTTTTGCCAGAATATTTCTCTGTGGCAATTTTGATATTTCTTCGTGTTCTTGCATAATGGCAATTCTTTAAATCGCCACTGAACTTTTGTGCGATTAACGAGCATTTATTTAATCTTGCCTGTGTATGAAAAATTCTATTCATGATTACGAAAAGCAAG
>CAIVDH010000067.1 GCA_903904635.1 uncultured Burkholderiales bacterium
ATAAATTCACAAATCAAATCATCCAAAAAATATGGATCTCGACTAATTTTTTCCAAATCCTCTAATGTCTGAATATTAAGATTTGGCTCATCTGCATATATCCATTTAAGTCTTTTTTTTGGTAAAACATTTTGCCCATTCTGACTTGGGGCGCCAAAAGATTTGTATTGCGTGATTAACCTATCCAGTGTTTTTAGAAATAATTCTATTTGTATGGGTTTGGATAAAAATTCATCTACCCCTGCATTTAGGCTGCTTTGTTTCGCATCCAGCGTCACATTTGCCGAGAACATGATCATCGGTGCTCGTGCAAACGGGCCATGCATAATGCGATAAGTACGTGCTACTTCCAGTCCCGTCATTACTGGCATATTCATATCAAGAACAATGGCGTCAAATTCTTTTTTCTCAATTAAGTCCAATGCTTCTTCGCCATTTTTTGCCAAAGAACATCGATACCCAGCCCTCTCCAGAATTTTTTGTAGGACCTTGCGGTTGGTGGGATTATCTTCTGCAACTAATATGTGATATGGAATCAAATCTGCACGCTGCTTCAAACTGATTGCAGCTAATGTGCTTGAATCTTGTATGGGTACAGGGACATTTTTTCTGGTGATGTTGTTATCAAGCATCACCGTATGTGCGTGTACTATATTCTGTAAATTTACTTGATCTGCTGGAATGTGTAATAGCGATGTAAATCCGGCTGACTCTGCAATTTCATCCGCTGCCTCTTCATTGAGACCATTAGGCATCATTAAAATGAGACTTAATGGCGCATGACTAGCAGCCGTCTTCATGGCAATTACATAATTTCGCAACCGCTCGGCATACTCGGTAAGACCCGTACATTGCGATGGGGAATATGTGAATAAAATTAGACGTATGGGCTTACCTGATAAAAAGCTTTGCTCTATCCATGAAATTCCAGCATCAAAATTTTCAAAAAGCTGAATTTGTTCATTTATTTGATCAATTAAATTTACTATTTTTGGTCGAGATTGTTCGTCAAGACTGATGATCATGCAGCGTATTACTTGTGATTTAGATTTTTCATAATTATTTTGAGGTTGTATCGGCAGCGACAATTCCAGCTCGAACCAAAATTCGCTTCCTATACCTGGCTCGCTATAAAATCCAATCCGGCCTTGCATTAACTCTACCAACTGCTGGCAAATTGTTGTTCCTAATCCAGTCCCACCATATCGCCTTGCTGTAGAGTCATCTGCCTGCGTAAAACTTTCGAAGATTCGGCTTTGTGCTTCATAAGCAATTCCAACACCCGTATCTTTTATGGAAAATCGAAGTCGCACACCACGGTCAAGATTTTCTAATTTACGTATTCTGATCGTGATACGGCCTTGCTCAGTAAATTTAACGGCATTACCCAACAGATTCACTAGTATCTGGCGCAAATGGTGCGGATCACCTCGTAATGCATAAGGAACGTCGCAAGCTATGCTTGTCAGAATTTCAACTGCAACCGAATCAACATGAAACTTGAAAATATCCACAATACCAAAAACCAGCTTATATAAATCAAAATCTGTTTCTTCAATTGCCATTTTTCCAGCTTCAATTTTTGAAAAATCTAGTACATCTTCTATCTGAGACAACATAACTTGTGAAGTTGTACTCATGCAGTCGAGCATATCTTGCTGCTCTTTATCAACTGGTGTACTTTTTAATAAATCAACCATTCCAATAATGGCGTTTAACGGCGTTCGCAATTCATGACTTACCGAGGAAATAAATTGACGCTTCGCGCGGTTGGCGACCTCTGCATGATCAAGTGCCTTATAGAGTCTTCCGACCAGAGTACTCTGATAAAGAGAAAGTAAAAGTATTCCCACCCAAAGACCGACCGACAGGTTCATATGAATTGCCCAAAATGGCACGTAATAAATTACTGTGCCAAAACTGAGCAATGATGCGGCTAATGCAATGAGTAAATATTTTTTCCCGAAACGAAATCCATATCCAATAATTACCCACAAATAAATAAAATATAAGGGTGCGGCATCATTTTCTGCTTTTATGAAAAGATAGGTCAGGCTTCCAACATCTAAAAAAATAGCAGCTAACCTGCGTACTGGTACTTCACCAGGCTTAATTACAATGCAGACTGTTATGCCTACTGCCAATGTAAGAAATAAAATAATGACTACTATAAATTCATCCGGAATTTGTAAAGTTGAATTTATGCTGAGTTTGCTGTGATGCCATAGGTAAACCACCAATGCGATCCCTATCAAAATCCTGACTATGGATTGCTCAAGCTCATTGTCTCGCTTTGAAGATGTGTCACGCTTTTGAACTTCAGAAACATCATTTAAGGAATTGGTAGCACGCATACTTGAAATTTAATAAGTCAGTTGTGCGTGAGTCGGAATTTTGTTTGCTGCCATGCTGATTCACACCATTTAAACTAGTTGATAAAAATTTTACAATTAGTTAATGCGTAATCTGTTACGTTCAATTAAAAATGCAACTCTTAATGAATTATTTGCAAGCAGATCCGTTAAGCGATTTAAAGGTGCGCTTGTTACGTTTGCAATTGATGGAGACAAAAAAAATGCTGACCAAAAGGTCAGCATTTTTTATATTAAGTTAATTATTTAATTTAGCATCTTTGCGCGCTATTCGAAAAACTCTTTCACTTTATCCATCCATGATTTACTCTGAGGACTATGTTTCGCCCCGCCAGCCAAAGTCAGCTGCTCAAATTCGCGCATTAATTCCTTTTGCCGATCCGTCAGTTTTACTGGCGTTTCAATCACAACATGACAAAACAAATCTCCGGCAAATCCCGATCGCACGCCTTTAATGCCTTTGCCTCGCAATCTGAATGTTTTACCGCTTTGCGTTCCCTCCGGAACGCTGAACGATACTTTGCCTGATAGCGTGGGGACTTCAATATCACCGCCCAATGCTGCCTTGGCATAAGAAATCGGCATTTCGCAGTGCAAATCATCGGCATCGCGCTGAAATACTGCGTGCGGCTTGATATGAATTTCCACATATAAATCCCCAGGCGGTCCACCATTCATACCTGGTTCGCCGTTACCCGTCGAACGGATGCGCATGCTGTCATCAATTCCAGCAGGTATCTTCACTTCAAGCGTTTTGTTACGCTTGATTCGACCAGCACCTGCGCAAGGTGCACATGGCTCAGGTATTACCTTGCCAGTACCATGACATTTAGGACAGGTCTGCTGAATACTGAAAAATCCCTGCTGCATTCTGACCTGACCATGGCCGCCACACGTAGCGCAGGTGGTAGGTGCTGTGCCTGGCTTAGCACCAGATCCATGACAGGTGTCGCATTCGCTCCATGAAGGTACGCGTATGGTGGTGTCAAATCCATTGGCAGCCTGCTCCAGTGTAATTTCCAGGTTGTAGCGTAAGTCAGCACCGCGATAAACCTGGGGGCCACTGCGGGTGCGGCTATTCCCAAAAATATCACCAAAGATATCGCCGAATGCATCACCAAAGCCACCGGCACCACCTGCGTTAAATCCACCTCCTGCGCCGCCGCCCATATTCGGGTCTACGCCAGCATGACCAAACCGGTCATATGCTTCACGCTTTTGCGGATCAGACAGCATCTCGTAAGCCTCTTTGGCTTCTTTGAATTTATCTTCAGCGCCCTTGCTGTCCGGGTTGCGGTCGGGATGATGCTTCATCGCGAGTTTGCGATAAGCTTTTTTTATTTCCTCATCCGAGGCATTTTTTGCTAAACCCAGTATTTCGTAAAAGTCGCGTTTTGCCATTTTTTTTGTATCCTGACTACACATGCAAAAAACCGGGCCAGGGACTAAAACTAGTCACTACAGCCCGGCAACGTCATCACAGCTTGCGCTGGCTGACTGGAGAAGTTATTTGTCCTTTACTTCCTTGAAGTCTGCATCAACCACATCATCTTGAGCAGGTTTACTGCTACCGGCTGTATTAGCTTGCCCTGCTGCTGCAGCATCCGCTGCACCACCAGCTGCTTGCTGCGCTTGCATATCGGCGTACATTTTCTCACCGAGTTTTTGCGCAGCAGTTGTAAGCGCAGTAGCCTTGGCATCAATGGCTGCCTTGTCGCTGCCTTTTAATGCTTCTTCAAGTTCTTTGATTGCAGCTTCTATGCTTTCTTTTTCACCAGCTTCAAGTTTATCCCCATGCTCACTCAACGCTTTACGTGTCGAATGTATCAGTGCATCACCTTGATTATGTGCTTCAGCGAGTTCTTTCAGAC
>CAIVDH010000068.1 GCA_903904635.1 uncultured Burkholderiales bacterium
ATGTTGTCTACCATGCGCCCGGCATTTCAGCGCCAGGGGCTAGAGCTGCGTTCTGACGGCAGACTGTCCATGCCAGATGGCGATGGCGGCATTTTGTTTTCATTATTGACCAATGCAAATCAGGCTGATGACAGTAGTTCGTTGATGACATTATTGCTGCCTATTGCATTGGTTGCAAAAGATCGCAATGGTTTTGGTGCGATGACGGCATTTGCAAAATCACTCGCGACCCGTCTCTCAGGCGAAGTGGTGGATGATTCCGGCGAACCGTTGAGTCCGCAAGCCTTGGCAGATATTGCGATACAGGTTGAGGATTTTTATGCCTTCATGGAGCAGTCCGGCATGATTGCTGGTTCTGGACCAGCGAAGCGTTTGTTTGGCTGATGTCGCAGCATGATTTTTTTCAGCAGCAGGCATACGCTATGCCGGCTGCATCAGACTGGCAGGCTCGCAGCGCCTGGTTGCGTGCCGAGCTTGATCGCCACGCGCATGCTTACTATGTGCTTGATAACCCCTCTATTCCTGATGCGGAATATGATGCACTGTTCCGCGAGCTGCAGGCGATAGAAGCGGCGCATCCTGAAATTATTTCCCCTGAATCACCCACGCAGCGTGTAGGCGGCGCGCCCTTGCCGCAGTTTGCGCAGATTGCGCATGATGTGCCTATGCTGTCGATTAATAACGGCTTCTCCGAAGAAGATATTGTGGCCTTTGATCGACGTGCACAAGAGGGTTTGCATAGCGAGTCGGCGGTTGAGTATGCGTGCGAGCTGAAATTCGATGGTCTGGCAATTAATCTGCGCTATGAAAACGGTGTACTCACACAAGCAGCCACCCGCGGTGATGGCAGCACTGGAGAAGATGTAACGCTCAATATACGCACTGTGCGTTCATTGCCTTTGAAACTGCACACAACGACACCGCCTGCGTTAATTGATATACGCGGTGAAGTGCTGATGTTTAAGGCTGATTTTGCGCGCCTCAATCAACGCCAGCGCGATGCGGGTCAAAAAGAATTCGCCAATCCGCGTAATGCGGCAGCAGGCAGTTTGCGGCAATTGGATTCACGTATTACTGCGCAACGCAGTTTGCGTTTTTTTGCGTATGGCATAGGCAAACTTGATGGCGCTGCTATGCCGGCGACGCATGCTGCGCTTTTGGATTGGTATGGCAAATTAGGTATACCGGTTTGTGCAGAGCGGACTGTGTCGCAAGGCGCGCCGGGCTTATTGGATTTTTATGCATCCATCGCCGCCAAGCGTATCGATCTGCCTTATGAAATTGACGGTGTCGTTTATAAAGTTAATCAATTTGATCAGCAGCGCATTTTAGGTTTTGTTTCGCGCGCACCGCGCTTTGCACTGGCGCATAAATTTCCTGCGGAAGAAGCGATCACGGTTGTGCAAGATATTACGGTGCAGGTGGGGCGTACGGGTGCAATCACGCCGGTGGCACGACTGGCGCCGGTTTCTGTGGGCGGTGTGACGGTCACTAATGCAACGCTACATAATGAAGATGAAGTCAGGCGCAAAGATATACGTGTGGGTGACACGGTTATTGTGCGGCGAGCGGGTGATGTGATTCCTGAAGTGGTGGCGAATGTGCCAGAGCGCCGACCGGCTGATGCGCAGGAATTTTTAATGCCTGCGCATTGTCCTGTGTGTGGTTCGTCTATCGTCAGACTGGAAGAAGAGGCGATAGCGCGCTGCTCGGGCGGCTGGATTAAATGCGCCGCACAACGCAAAGGTGGCTTGTTGCATTTTGTTTCGCGCCGGGCGATGGATATAGAAGGTCTGGGCGAGCAATTGGTTGAACAGCTGGTAGACAGGCATGTGATTACCACGCCTGCAGATTTTTATAAGCTGGGTCTGACGGCATTGTCGGAGCTGGAGCGCATGGCGCAAAAATCTGCACAAAATGTGCTTGATGCGCTGGAAAAATCAAAATCAACGACACTGGCGCGTTTTATTTATGCGCTGGGTATCAGACATGTTGGTGAATCTACGGCAAAAGAATTGGCGCGGCATTTTGGTAGTCTGGATGCATTAATGGAAGCGAACGAGGAACAGATATTGGCAGTCAATGATATTGGCCCCGTGGTTGCCCATTCGCTATTGGGATTTTTAGGTGATCCGTTAAATCGTGAGCTGATTGCGCAATTACGCGCTGCTGGTCTGCATTGGCAAGAGAGCGAGCCCGGCCATAAGCCGCAGGCGTTCGCTGGCAAGACGTTTGTATTGACGGGTACTTTGCCTAAGCTTAAACGCGAAGAAGCCACAGAGATGATAGAAGCTGCTGGTGGTAAGGTAGCGGGCTCAGTCTCCAAAAAAACCAGCTACGTGGTGGCAGGTGAAGATGCCGGTAGCAAGCTGGTAAAAGCGCAGGAATTGGGTGTAACGATACTGGACGAAGCAGGATTATTGAATCTACTGGAGTCGCAAGCATGACGATCATACGCAAAGCCGTATTTCCCGTTGCCGGTCTTGGCAGCCGATTTCTTCCTGCGACCAAGGCGCAGCCTAAAGAGATGCTGCCTATTGTGGACAAGCCGTTGATTCAATATGCGGTGGAAGAAGCGGTTGATGCCGGCATTACCGAGATGATTTTCATCACTGGTCGCAACAAGCGCGCCATTGAA
The DNA here is from genome assembly GCA_903904635.1 of uncultured Burkholderiales bacterium. Lineage (GTDB taxonomy): Bacteria > Pseudomonadota > Gammaproteobacteria > Burkholderiales > Burkholderiaceae_D > Pernthalerella. The sequence continues at coordinate 2,639 of CAIVDH010000068.1, forward strand.
GATCATTTTGATAAAGCCTATGAACTGGAAGCTGAACTCGAGGCCGCAGGCAAAGTGAAATTGCTTGAGATGGTCAGGGAAGTGATACCCAAGCATATTAACTGCATGTACATACGCCAGTCTGAACCGCTGGGTCTGGGGCATGCAGTGCTTTGCGCGCGACCTATCGTTGGTGATGATCCGTTCGCTGTGATACTGGCGGATGATTTTATGCAAACCGTAGCGGGCCAGCCTTCGGTGATGGCGCAGATGACGGCACAGTTTGCCAGTGTGCAGGCAAGTTTGCTGGCGGTTCAGGATGTGCCGCGTGAACAGACTCGTCAGTACGGCATAGTCAGTGCAGAACCATTTGGCGACAGACTAGAAAAAGTGCGTGCGATTGTAGAGAAGCCTAGTCCGGATGTCGCACCTTCTACGCTGGCAGTTGTGGGCCGCTATGTTTTGACGAACCGGATTTTTTCTTGTCTGGAAAAATTGGGTAAGGGTGCAGGCGGCGAAATTCAGCTTACTGATGGTATCGCTGCATTGATGGAATATGAAACCGTACTGGCCTATCGCTATCATGGCCGTCGTTTTGATTGTGGCTCTAAGCTGGGCTATTTGCAGGCTTCGGTTGAAATCGGATTACAACATGCTGAGACCGGCGCTGATTTTGCACAATGGCTCGCAGAGCGCAATCAATTAGCTTAGGCAAGAATAAAAAATGACGGTTAGAGATATTTTAAAAATGGGTGATCCACGCTTGCTGTTGCAAGCCGAGCCTGTTACACAATTTAATACACCAGAGCTGCATGCGTTGATCGCTGATATGTTTGAAACCATGCATGCTGCCAATGGCGCAGGGCTGGCCGCGCCGCAGATAGGAATTAATTTACAACTGGTGATTTTTGGATTTGGTGAAAATCAGCGCTATCCTGATGCGCCACCTGTACCGGAGACGGTGCTGTTAAATCCGGTTTTAACGCCGCTCTCACAAGAGCTGGAAGAAGGATGGGAAGGCTGCTTGTCTGTACCCGGTTTGCGTGGTGTTGTGCCGCGCCATACGCGCTTGCGCTATAGCGGCGTGGATCAGTTTGGTGGTGTAATCGATCGTGAAGTGGATGGCTTTCATGCACGGGTGGTGCAGCATGAATGCGATCATTTGATCGGCATGTTGTATCCGATGCGCATTACTGATTTTTCCCGCTTTGGATTTGCAGAGGTTTTATTTCCTGACTTGAATCCTGCTCTGGACGAGTAATAAAATAGCGACTTGCAAACTGACTTACCGCAAGCAGTATGTAAGGGTGATCTCCGTGACTGAGGGGATTCCTAGAATATAAATTTTAAACGGACACTGTCAGCGTTTGCTGCAGTGCCCATAAACCCGATTTATAAACCCATGGTGCCCAACATGGACGGCCACAGATGTTTCCATGGCTGCGCCTGCTCAAAGGCAGCAGAGGCACGCAACACTAATGCATCGTCGAGATGCCTGCCTGTTATTTGTAAACCAACTGGTAAGCCCTCTGCGGTCCAGCCAGCAGGTACAGTTGCGGCCGGCTGACCAGTCAAGTTCATTGGGAAAGTAAAGTGCAGCCATTCAGTGTTGGCGACCTCTCGGCCATCAATCACAGTGGGCCCCTGTATGCCGACTTCAAATGGTGGCACGGCCAAGGTAGGGGTCAGCAGCAAGTCATAGTTGCGCATGAAGCGCCACATTTTATTGTTTACATGCTTACGCACTACCATTGCATCGGTTAGCTGCTCGGCAGTAAATTCAGTTGCCAGCAATTGCGCCAAATGCGGTGACATTTTGTCACCTAGTTTCTCGGCCATAGCGCGCATGCCTTTGAGATCAGTTTCACGCACCACCATGCCCCAAAAAGCTTCAAAAGGATTATCCCAGCCGGGACTGGCGACTTCAACGATGCAACCCAGATCACGCTCAAAAACTTTTACCGCATCTTCTACAATTTTTTTCACACGCGGATCGACTGCAGCATAGCCCCAGTCGGGACTGAAGGCGACACGCAGGCCTTTGAGGTTGCCTTTCAAGGACTCCATCCAGTCAAAATCTTTTTGTAAAGGCAGTGTGCGGTTGTCTCTGTCATCAGGGCCGGCAATAACGGATAACATCAGCGCGCTATCAGCTACGGTGCGGCTCATTGGACCTATATGCTCCAGTGCTTCCCAACTTGATACACCGGGATAGCGTTCATCTTTTACGCCCGGATACAAAGGTACCCGGCCCATCGATGCCTTCATGCCAAATAGCCCGCAGAAACTTGCAGGAATACGCACGGAACCACCCCCATCACTGCCTAGGGCAAAAGGTCCCATACCAGATGCCACCGCAGCGCCTGAACCGGCGCTAGAGCCGCCTGGTGTCAGGTCGGTGTTCCAGGGATTTCGTGAAGTTGGAAAAACGGGATTATGGCCAACACCGCTGTAGCCAAATTCAGGTACATTAGTTTTGCCTAAAATAATTGCGCCGGCATCGCGCATACGCTCGACCACAACATCATCTTCGTCGGGCACAAAATCACTGTAGGCCCAAGAGCCAGAAGCAGTCTTGATTCCTTTGGTACAAATTAAGTCTTTAACGCCATAGGGAACACCAGCAAGAGGACCAACGGCCTCACCTGCCATGATCTTTTTTTCAATTTGTTTTGCTGTTTCGCGAGCAAGCTCTGGGGTCGGGGTACAAAACGCATGCAGACTGGGCTCCAGCTTTTCCATGCGAGAAAAAATCGCATCGACAACTTCAACAGGAGAGAGTTTTTTTGACCGAATCTGAGCGGCCATGGTCACTGCATCCATACGACAAATCTCATTTTCCATCGTCATAAACTTTGCTCCTGTTTCGGTTGATTTAAGTAAGGATACAAAACGAATTAGTAATCAGCTTGCCAGCAGTGCCTTTATTTTTGCATCAATAAAAGCAGTATCTTCTGCATGTGCACCGCCACCTGCAAAATGGCCCCACACTCCCGGTATCGGACAGCATTCAGCATTAGGCATGTGACTGACTTCCACAACATTGTCAGCTACAGGAAAATATAGATCCATTTCACCTGGCATGACCATAGCCTTTGCCTTGATTGCGCCGAGTGCTTTTTTGAAGTCACCCTTGAAAACAGGGTTGTCACTGATATCGCCGTTTTGCCAGGTCCATAACATTGCCAGCAAATTATTTGCGTCACGCCGCAAGAAAAAGCCCTCCCAGAAACCGATCAAGAAATCTTCCAGCGAGGAGAAGCCCAGCCCACGCCATAGCTCTTGCATATAGAAAGGCTGTGACAACCCCCATCCTGCATATACGCGGCCAACTGCACGCAATCCCTTGGTTGGCGGCGTTAAGTACCAACCGCGATCCCACGCAGCATCAGCACATAATGCGGAACGTACGCCTTCAAGAAATACGAAATTATGCGGCGCTGTTTTTGCCGAACCGCAGAATGGAGCAATACGCTCAACCATATCTGGGAACAGACATCCCCATTGATTAGTCTGCTGCGCACCCATGGACCAGCCTACGACGAGTTTGATTTTTGTAATGCCAAATTTTTCAGTTACCAAGCGGTGTTGCAGCATTACGTTGTCATACAAGGTCACATGTGGAAAGCGCGACTTGTTGTAAGGCTCAGGCATATTGCTCGGTGAGGATGAAAGACCATTGCCCAGCATGTTGGGGACAATGATGAAATATTTTGCGGGATCCAGCGCCATACCGGCACCGATCAACCATTCGTTATCAGCGTGCTGACCGGAGTACCAGGTCGGATACACAATGACATTGGTCTTGTCTGCGTTAAGTTTGCCGTAAGTCTTGAAGGCTAGTTGAGTGCCGCGCAAAGTAGCGCCATGTTGAAGGACGACATCGCCTGCTTCGAAAATTTCATAGTCCATATCTGTCCCTGAATGGTTATTAGATCAAGTAAAAATTTATAACGAACTATGGACAAGTAACCGAAGTCACTTGCCCATAGCAACGTTCTAACCGATAAGGATA
>CAIVDH010000069.1 GCA_903904635.1 uncultured Burkholderiales bacterium
CTCTGAAAATCAATATGCCATGGCGCTGGAACGAGTAGCGCAAGACAAATTAACAGATCGCGTATGCATACGACTGCAAGATTACCGCGATGTAGAAGGCCACTTTGATCGCATTACCAGCGTAGGCATGTTCGAACATGTAGGACGCGTAAATTTGCCTGTGTATTTCAAAAAAATAGTCGGCCTGCTCAATGACGACGGTCTGGTCATGAATCATGGCATCACAGCCACCAATGCTGCGCATGTCGGTGCGCCACCCGGCGGCAGTGAATTCATGGAAGAGTATGTGTTCCCACAAAGTGAATTAATGGATGTGGGACACGTGCTCACTGCTATGCAGGCGTGTGGTCTTGAAACGCTGGACGTAGAAAATCTGCGGCGGCACTATGCAAAAACTTGTGCAATATGGGCAGAAAATTTTGAGAAAAATTCTGCCCAAATAAAATCACTGGTAGACGATAAATACTACCGTATCTGGCGAATTTATCTGGCAGGCTGCGCGCATGCATTTACCCATGACTGGATTTCACTGCATCAGATAGTGGGTACAAAATCTGGCCGGAATGCCTACCAGCTAGCAGAGTCGCGCCGGTATATGTATAACTGATACAGCTGACTAGGATAGCTAACTCAAGCCACTATGACTGACGCACCTTGTCAGCAAAATATTGGCGAAACTTCGCTACCTTGGGCTCAACCACAAAGGCGCAATAAGATTGCATAGGGTTGTTGATGTAATAGTCCTGATGATAAGCCTCAGCTTTGTAGAACACTGGCGCTTCTGCCAGCTCAGTCACGATAGGCGCATCCCACACATGTGCCATCTCGGCAATTACCTGATGTGCAGTGGCCATTTGGGCATCGCTATGCGTGTAAATCACGGAACGATATTGCGTACCCCTGTCATTGCCCTGACGGTTTAGCGTAGTGGGATCATGAATGGTAAAAAATATCTCGAGTATTTCGCGATAGCTGACCACGGCCGGATCAAATGTGATGCGCACCACCTCTGCATGCCCGGTATTGCCATCACAAACTTGCTCATAAGTGGGGTCAGGACGCGGACCGCCGCTATAGCCGGATTCAACCTGCTCTACACCGCGCAGTTGCTGATACACAGCTTCCAGACACCAGAAGCAACCGCCTCCTATGGTCGCGATTTCAGTTGTCATGATTTACTCCGTTCACAATAGCTACAAGCGTACTGCAGCAAAATTTATATTATTTTTAACTCGCCTTGCGCAAGCGTTTATCCAAACATTCTTCTATGACGGCAAAGCGCATAGGCTGCACTGCCAATAGCGCTGGAACAATTATGCCGGCAAACGTGGATACATCAAACACGGACCGCCCTACCAGCACACCGGCATGATCAGCTTTATCATCCGCAAACGGATTTGCGCGCACATCAGAGGCCGGCATTTGCAAAAACTGCCGCACACTAGTTTTAAGAAGCGCCTGCACGTTACCATTTTTCTGCGGTATCAGCAGACTAGGCCTTTGTTCATCTTCCTGAAGTATGAAAGGATCAAAATGACACCAGTCTGCCAGCATCAAAGACAACGGATGAGCCGGCATGCCTTCGATCTTGATATCATCATCATGCACAACCAGTTTCACATTTGCCTGTTGCATCACAAGCTGCGCCTGGGCTAATGCATATCCTTCAAGCGGCAATAGCAATGCCCCCAGCCTCATTAACGCACAATACAGAACAATGGCATCCGGATGACCATTCCCTATATAAGCCACTGTATCGTCAGGCTGTATTCCCCACTCGCCCTGCAAACGAGCCGCAGCACGCTCTATGCGCGACCAGAAACGGCGATAAGTAATGACGCGATCAGGCAATAAATGCGCAAGCGCTTCCCCATGCAAGGCAGCATGGGACTGTAAAGTAGCGAGTAATGGCAGGGATGAAGTCATGATGTGCTGCAATTTTACGGAAATCTGATGATATTCCACAGAGAAACTTCTTTTTCGGCATAATTAGCAAAATTTTATTTATCCTTACTATGTCCAGCTCAACTATCCAACCCGCAGTACCCGCCTCAGATGAGAAATCGTTTCGCAGTGCGCTGTCTCAATTTGCAACTGGCGTGACCATCATCACTACCCGCGATGAAAATGGCGCTTTTTTCGGCCTGACTGCC
>CAIVDH010000070.1 GCA_903904635.1 uncultured Burkholderiales bacterium
ACAGCCCTGGCTGCTGATCCACTGGTAGATCCTAATAACTGGCCTGAGTATCACCGTACCGGCCATGCCTGGCGATACAGTCCACTGGCGGATATTAATAAATCCAACGTCAGTAAGCTCGAAGTCGCTTGGATACATCAGCCCGGCAATATCACGCACGGTCTGCAAGCTACGCCTATTGTGATTGACGGAATTCTTTACTATGTGGGCGCATATAACAATGTGTTTGCAGTCAATGCAGCGACCGGCAAAACGCTTTGGCATTATCAGCCCAAGCTTGATCCTGTATCCAATGATGTTTTTTATATTGCGGCCAGCCGTGGTGTAACAGTTGGCAGGGGCAAGGTTTTTCTGGGCACGCTGGATGGACGCTTTGTCGCACTTGATCAGAAGACCGGCAAGCCAGTATGGGAAACTCAACTGACCAATCTTAAAAAAGAATACGGCGCATTGTTTTCATCGCCACCTCAGTTGGCAGGTCATGTACTGTATGGCGGCACCACTGGTGGTGACCAGCCTATACAAGGCAAAATCTATGCAGTAGATGCAGATACAGGCAAACGGCTCTGGACTTTTAACACCATTAAAGATGATCCTGAGTCATGGCCTGGCGATACGGGCAAAGTGGGTGGTGGTGGTGCATGGTTACCCGGTACGTATGATCAGGAAACCGATACGATTTACATAGGCACCTCCAACGCAGCACCGGATTATTTTCCCAACGAAAGAAAGGGAAATAATCTCTATACCGCAACCTTGCTTGCGCTGGACCCGAGGACAGGTAATGTGAAATGGCACAGGCAGGAAGTCCCGAATGATGCATGGGATTTTGATGCACCTTACGAGGCAGTTCAGATCAAGCACAAAGGTCAGGATTTGCTGATGCACTTGAACAAGGGTGGCTTTGTTTTTGTGATGGATAAACGTAACGGTGGTCTGGTCAATACCTGGCCTTTGAACGATAACATCAACTGGGTTAAAAATATTGATCCAAAAACCGGTGAACTGATAGGCCGTGTCAATCCTGTGATGGGAGAGCGCGTTACATTTTGTCCATGGTTGCTAGGTGGACGTAGCTGGAATCATGGTGCATATAGTCCGAAGTCTAATCTTTGGTATACCAACACGATGGAAGCTTGTAATGAAATCGTGTCAGGCAAAGAAGATCCAAGCAAAATCGGTCTTAGCGGACTCTATCTAGGCATTGCCGATTTGAAGACTGTACCGCCACCATCAGGCAAGGGGCACGGCAAGCTGGTCGCTGTTGATCCTATGACTGGCAAACGCAAATGGGCAGTGGAATATCCGATTCCAGCGCTCTCTAGTGTGCTTGCCACCGCAGGTGGTCTGATCTTCAACGGCGACACTGAGGGTAATATCTACGCCTACGATGCAGACACCGGCAATACATTGTGGACTTTCCCTGCCGGCTCCGGCCTCAGAGGAGGCCCTGTCAGCTACAAGGCAGGTGGTGAGCAGTTCATTGTTGTGCCGACTGGTCTGGGTTCGCACGCGCCTGGATTCATGGCATCAGCATTTCCGGAAATTAAAAATTTCCCCGGTGGTGCTGCACTGATTGCTTTTAAAATAAGAAATTAACTGTAAGTGATGACTCCACCAATAATTTGGTGGAGTCATTTTTTTGTGCTTTATTTTTTTACTGTTTATACCTTATGTAATTCATAAGCTGCGCCCTCGCTATCCACGCTCAATCAGTAATAGGTTGATCTATTTTTCAAGCAATACGCTTCATTTATATGTTAGATAAGTTAGATAAATTAGGGAGTATGAGCAGTGGATGAATTGAATAAAATTAAAAAAAATGTTTTATTAAAAGGTGTTTTTTTAGCCTTGATCTCAATGCCTGCATGGTCTGCCTGGCAGGATCCGAAACTATCCCAGCTTAACGAAGCGCCTCCTATCGTCTTGGCGCAAGACACCACCATGACTGCAAAAGAGGCCGGTCCTGAGGCGGGTAAAACGCCACCATTTGATCTGGCTGATCCCAAGCATGTAGCTGAAGGAAAAATCCTTTATATGCGCACATGTGCAGGCTATTGCCATGGCGGCCGTGGTGAAGGTGGTCGCGCGCCGAGTTTCAGGGCGCGTGATGATCTTGATCCGGCCTATGCTTACAAAACCATAGTCAATGGCAGAGTGGCCTCGGATGTGATGCCTGTTTTTGGTCATACGTTTACGCCTGAACAAGTGTGGGAACTGGTTTCTTACCTGTTATTTATGGGTACGCAGAAGGATTGATTATGCCAATTTTGCGCATTAAAAAAATATTGGTCGCTACGCTATTTGCCGTTGCAAACATAAATGTATGCGCTGGCACGCTGGCAGAAATACAGCATGTAGGTGTGATGAGCTTTTGCCTTAATCCGGATGCTATGCCTTACTCGCAAAGAGATAGCACCGAGGGTCAGCCCGGTAATGGATTTTTATACGATATTAGCTTAGAGCTGATCAAGAGCATGGGTTTAAGCGCGAGAGTCGTGTGGCTAAATTCACTGGAAAGATTAAATAAAACGGATTGTGATTTAGTGCCTAGCGCGCTGGTAGAAAAAAAAGAACTGGATGAGCAGGCAGCCAAAATATTAAAAAATCCGGAAAAAACATTTGGCAGGCTGTTTACTTTGCCTTATTCGCAAGCAACCGGATTTCTTGTCTCGCGTGAAAAGTCTTATCAGACTTTAGAATCGCTCAGTAACACGCACGTTGCTGTACCGAGCGGATCATACGCACAAGTGATTCTGAATAAAATGAAAATTCCCGTCTGGGTGAGGTTTCTTACTGATGAGGATATTGTCAATGCCGTGAAAGATGGCGAGGCCGGTGCAGGGCTGGTCACGAAAACTGGCTTTGAATGGTACGTGCAGCAGTTTGGTGACCCTGGTCTGCATCAGTTAAATATCGATATTGCTGCTTTCGAAATACGTAGTGACATAGGTATGGTTCTGCGTAATAGCGATGCCAACATGCTTGGGCTTGTGAATAAAAAATTAACGGAGTTAAAAAATCAGGGCTTGATTAGCAAGGCGATGAAAAAATATGGCATCGAGCACTTGCCGCCAGATTTTTAAATAGTCATAA
>CAIVDH010000071.1 GCA_903904635.1 uncultured Burkholderiales bacterium
AGCAACGACGCTTGTGGACCAGCCACAATCAATACTGAGCAGTGTTTCAGATCGACCTTGGTTTGCAGTAGCGAGATTTTTTCTACCGTATAGTTCATCGCCTCAAGGCCGCTTCGTGCCTTGGCCATGCCGTGCTGCTCATGGGTGACGGTTTTTGTTTCTATGCCATGCGCATGGCCTGCGGTGTCTTCCATGTGATCATGAGACTCAAGACTGAACGGATCAGGCTCGCCATGGCCATCAAGGAAACAGGCAACTTGTTGTTTTGATTGCGTGATACGCAAAATTCCATTGGCTATATCGGTTTCAGTTGGGCCATTGACAGTTAGTTTACGACCTTCACTTTCATACAATGCAGTGCCGGCAAATTGTACGCCGCGCAGTTTGGCTTGCGCAGGATTTAAGATCGGATCAAAAAACTCTACCTTGATCATGTCATTTTGCGCCATGACCTGTTCATACATTTCTACCGTTTCGCGCATGCCGCGATCATGAAAGAACGTGATGTTGACGGGCTTTTGTACTGACTTGAGCATGCGCACAGTTTGCGGTGCTAACGAGTATTGTTTATCTGCCGTCATATCTATGCGCACCGGGAACAGCGCAGTCACCCAGATGATAGCGACGATGACACCGATCACACCTAGCGTAGACAAGAGCTGCTCACCGCGACGCTGCCTGAACATGGAAGTAATCTCTACCCGCAGGCTGATCAATGACCAGCCAGTCAGTAGCAGTCCAGCGGCTAACAAGAGATTGGCAAGAACAGTGGAATTAACTGCCAATGAATTAGCTAATGCGGAAGCAACCAGTAGCGCTACGCCTGCTATTAGGATGAGTCCGGAGCGAAATGAGGTATCCATGTTGTTATCGACGCCACTGCAGGTAACTGCTATTGAGGGTGAGGGCAATTGCGCTCACGCCTAGGAAAAATACCACGGCTTCACTACGCAGCAAGCCCTGTATAAAATCTGAGTAATGCAGCGCGAATGAAATATGTGAAAACAAATCACGCAGTAATATCGATGATTGCAAACTCTGCAAATGGCCAACAAACCAAAATGCCAGCAACACTGGTATGGTGATTAATGCAGCGACGATTTGGTTTTCTGTCAGCGCAGAAAAAAACTGGCCAATCGCAATGCAAGCCATGCCCAATAAGATGAAACCGATAAAGCCAGCCATGATGTTGGGTGTTTGCGGATTACCGTATAAATACAGCGGTATCAGATTAATGCACGACGTTGCCGTCATCATTAACAGCATAGACACAGCACCCAGATATTTACCCACCACGATTTGCCAATTACGTAATGGTAGGGTGACTAATAATTCCATGGTCCGGCCTGAGTATTCCCCAGAGAACAGACGCATCGTCAGTACAGGTACTAGCACAATAATGAGTATGCCCATGTCCTGAAACGTCTGGTCCATGGTGCCCACGCTAGTGAGAAAAATATTATAGGTGAAGAAAAATCCTGTACCGAGCAAGAACACCGCAATGACGAAATACGCAATTGGTGAACGGAAGTAAGTCAGTATTTCTTTACTGTAGACAGCTCTTAAGCCGGTCAGCATATTCAAGGCGTTCATTTTGCCTCCGTAGCAGAACCTTCTGCACCGGCGTGGCCGATATAGCGCAGAAAAACATTTTCCAGCGTAGGCTGGCGCCGTTCTAATTTATGCAGCTCGCCGTGTGCAATCACAGCGCGCGCAATGTGTGATTCAATTTGTTCGTCTGCTGATACCTGACATTCAATGCCAAACAATCCTGGACGCGAAGCAAGCGGTTTGATGACAACGCCATTCACACCATCGATGGCATCAAGTGCCTGATGTATAGACGCATCGTCGCCTCTGGCTTCAGCATAGACATTGCTGGTTTCTTCGGCAGCGCGCTGCAGACTTTGTGGTGAACCCACTGCCAAAATACGACCATGATTAATAATGGCAATGCGCTGACAGATGAGAGTCACTTCCGGCAAGATATGCGTAGACAACAGCACTGCATGCTCCTTACCGACATTGCGTATGACTTCGCGTGTTTCTTGTATTTGTCCGGGGTCAAGGCCTGCAGTAGGCTCGTCAAGCAGCAGCACATCGGGGCTACCGAGCAAAGCTTGCGCCAAGCCCACGCGCTGTCTGTAGCCTTTGGATAATTTATATATTTCTTTGGTGGTGACGGTTTCTAGCCGACATGCTTGCATTACGCGATCTAGCTCGCCCGGTATGCGTACAGAAGCAATCCCTTTGGCGCGCGCGACAAAACGCAAATAAGAGCTGACATCAAGTATGTCGTATAGCGGTGGCTGCTCTGGCAAATAGCCGATTTTTTTAGCGGCTTCATCATTTTGCGTCGCCATGTCAAACCCGGCTACGCGCACAGTGCCTGTGGTTGCGGTGGTAAATCCCGCAATCATGCGCATGGTGGTGGTTTTGCCCGCGCCATTTGGGCCCAGGAAGCCAACGATTTCGCCTTTTTTTACATCAAACGAAATATCGTGAAGTATGGTCTTGGAGCCATAGCGTTTAGTGACGTGTTCGAGTTGAATCATTACAGCCCGTTCTTGCAACAGTGATACGTGTTTGATATTGCATATTTAATATCGTATGCAGGATTAAAAAAGCCCCCAAAGCAGGGGGCTTTTCATGGCGGATGAATTCGCCTTATTTATACCAACGGTCACCCATCTTACCGAATTGGTTTGCATCATGCGACATCAGAATCTGTGCGCCTTCGATATCACGCATCATTTTCAGTTTGTTCACGGAGCTCATGTAAGCCTGAACGCTGAAATTCAGACCAGCTACATAGCCGTCCAGATTTTCTTGCATCCATACTGCATCTTGAGAAATGATCATGGTGCCAGATTTTGGCAGTTTGACCTTCATCGACTGATGGCCAATAGTATGACCAGGAGTTGGGATGATACGAACTGATCCGTCGCCGAACAAGTCATATTCGCCGTCGAGTTCTAGGTAGTTAAAGCCACGTGCTGCCTGGATGTCAGCTTGTACAAACGCGCCACCCATACGACCCTGGAACTTCTCTGGCCACCAACCTTGGTACATCTCGATTTTTTGAACAACGTGGATAGCGTTAGGGAACATACCCATGTTACCTGCGTGATCCAAGTGAGTATGTGAAGTAACGAGAACTTTCACATCTTCAGGCTTGAAGCCTAATTTTTTGAGCTGCATGTCGATTACGTCGCCGCGCTTTTGGCTAGGCTGGAACAAATCGCACAGGCCTGGCGCCCAGTATTTTTTGCAATTTTCTACGCCATCAGAAATAGCAACGTTGTTACCTGTATCAAAAACGACAAGACCTTTAGGATGATTCAGGATCCACATTGAAACCGGAATCTTGATCTGTTTCGCTTCTGGGAATGTAGGGATCAGTGCTTGAATATTGAATGGGCCATACATACCGCTTGTTGCCCAATACAGTTCTTGTGATTGTGCTGCTGGTGCGGTGCTAATGCATAGCGTCGCCAAAATTGAAGCTAGTAGTCCGATTTTTTTCATGCGTTTCCTCCGTGGGTTAATTCTTATGTGGGCATGGCCCCGTATTATCTGCTCTCGTAAACCAGATCTGTTGAATAAAAAAATAGTAATTCAACAAACTGCCATCCTTTGATAGCGTGCGCCGATCTTGCATCACTAGGTTTTAGCTGTCAACCACAAGTTAATATCATCTTATAGGTAAAGTATATGAAATTGTCGCGCTTAAAATCGATGCTGCACTGCGATGCAAGGGCTATCAGGCTGTTTTATCAGGATTATAGGCATGCAGTAATCACCATTTAGTTGTGGATTCGTATTTTGCAAACGGCCTCTTTAAAAAACCTTGCTTGCTGTATTGACTTTAGTGATTCAGACTGACGGACTTGGTAAGTTAATAGAATTTAATTTATTAGTTAGCTTTATTGCATGTAGTTTCATTTTCAATATCGTCGCATCTTATTTTAATTATCGAAATAATATTACGTCATCCATCACGTCACCCGACTACTTAGCTGGAGATAAATAATGAAAACCCCATTTTTAACCCGCATCCTGGTTACTGCTGTTGCAGCACTTGTTACTTCTGGCGCTCTCGCTCAGAGCAAGCCTGCTGAACTTAAAGTTGGCATCACCACTTTCTTGTCTGGGCCTGCATCCGTTTTTGGTGTGCCGGGCAAAGCGGCAGCTGAGCTATACATCGAGCAGTTAAATGCTGCTGGTGGTATCAATGGGGTAAAAATTGTACCGACATTTATCGATGAAGGCGTCGGTGCTGACAAGCTGCTTTCAGAATATCGCCGCGTGGTTCAAGAGGGTGACACTAAAGTGATGTTGGCTGCTATCTCCAGCGGCAACTGCAATATCATCGCGCCGGTAGCAGAAGACTTGAAAGTCTTGAACATCATGTGGGACTGCGGCACTGAAAAGGTTTTGGAAGAAAAGCGTTATCGCTATGTGGTTCGCACCCAAGCCAATGCCACCACTGAAATGGTCGCCACAGTTTTATATTTATTAAAAACCAAACCAGATATCAAATCCATCGCTGTGATGAATCAGGATTACGCATGGGGTCGTGATTCATGGGAGCTTTTCCGTAATACGCTTTTGGCTCTAAAGCCGGATGTAAAAATCGTAGCCGAGCTTTTCCCTAAATTTGGTGCAACCGATTATTCCACTGAAATTAGTCGTTTACAGGCGCTGCGTCCTGAAGTGATTCTGTCGACTGCATGGGGCGGTGATCTGGATACCTTTGTTCGTCAGGCTTCACAGCGTGGTCTGATGAAATCATCATTGTTTGTATTGCCATTGGCTGAGAGTTCGCTGGAGCGTTTAGGTACGACGCTGCCTGATGGCGTAATCGTAGGCAGCCGCGGTGATCATTATTTCTTGCATCCACAACATTTGACTGATCCTAAGCTAAACAGCTTCGTGAAAAAATTCAAAGAAAAAACCGGCTCTTATCCAATTTATTCTGTTTATCACATGGTGCAAGGTCTGGACGGACTCGTCGCTGGTTACAACAAAGCCATCAAGGCGAATAAGGGGCAATGGCCTACACCAGAACAAGTTGCTGATGCCATGCGTGGCATGGAGTTTCGTGGTCTGACCAACACGGTGAAAATACGTGAAGATGGTCAGGGACTGGAAGATCAATTGCTGGGCCTGACCCGTAAAACACCGGGTTATAGTTTCCCTACGCTGGAAAAAATCACGGTGTATCCGGCTGATCTGATCACCACACCAGTTGGACAGAAATCGCCTGAATGGGTTAAAACCATCAAGCCTGATCTGCTTAACAATCCCCGTATTAAACAATTTAATTAATTTAAATTGAGTAGTTTAATTAAGCATTTCAACTAAGGTTTACGCATGCCGCAGGAGCTTTACATACTGGCCGTGTTAGACGGCTTGTCCTACGCAGCGCTGCTGTTTTTGGTGGCGCTGGGTATGACGCTGGTGTTCGGTGTGATGAACATCATTAATATGGCGCACGGTAGTTTCTATGCGCTTGGTGGATACATGGCAGCCAGTCTCGGTTTATGGGCTGCCTCCATGGGCGCATCGCCGGCCTGGACGCTATTGATTTTGCCGGTTGCAGCCATCATTGTGGGTTGCGTATTTGGCGGGCTGATGGAAACCTCACTGATGCGGCGCATTTACAGCAAGGATCCTATCTTGCAGCTGCTGGTGACGTTTTCTGCCTTTATGATTTTTGAAGATCTGCAGCGCATCGTCTGGGGTACCCAACCCTATTTCGTCTCCGATATTGTCAATTACCTCGGTACCGCTGATGTAATGGGTATTACTTACACGCGTTATCAGTTAATGCTCTTGCCGGGTATTGCGCTGGTCGTGTTTTTAGCATTGCGCACCTTTTTAAAATACAGCAGCATCGGTCGCCAGATCGTTGCGGTTTCGCATAATCGCGAAGTTTCAACTGCTTTGGGCATTAATGTCCGGCGCATATCGTTGCTGACTTTTGTAGTGGGCTCGATATTAGGCGCGTTAGCAGGCGCGTTGGCATCGCCTACCGTGTCATGGGTGCCGGGCATAGGTGGTGAGATGATCGTGCTGTCGTTTGCTGTGGTGGCCACCGCTGGTTTGGGGCAAATCGAAGGCGCGTTAGTGGCTGCGATTTTGATAGGACTGGCGCGTTCGTTCTCGGTGTATTTGCTGCCTGAGCTGGAAGTGTTGGTGCCTTATCTGATTATGGTGCTGGTCTTGCTGTTCCGTCCGCAAGGTTTGTTCTCGGTTGCGATTGCGCGGAGAGTCTGATGTCCAAACCTAAAATTGTTGTAATCATACTTGCGCTGTTGGCGCTACTGTTACCGCTGGCGCTGCCGTGGATAAAAACACCGTTGATACTGGGTACGGCTTTCGGTATTGCGGCATTGGGCATTTCCATCTTGATTATCTCTGGCCAGATTTCATTTGGTCATGCGCTGTTTGTTTGTGCCGGTGGCTATGCAGTGGCATTTGCCGCACGCAGCTTTCCGCATCTTGATAGCGCTTTGCTGCTGGTAGTTGGCACTGTCGTGGGTGCGATATTAGGCGTGGTGGTCGGGTCATTTGTTGTGCGCTATCGCGGCATATTTTTCGGCATGCTAAATCTCGCGTTGTCTATGGTGCTGTTTGCCGTGTTGGGTAAATTTTTTACTCTGACTGGCGGCACAGATGGCTTACGACTTGAGCGTTCACCATTTTTTGGCGTGATGATGGAACGCGATGCCTTTGAAACTGTATTGCTAATTACGTGCGTGATGCTGGCTTTATTGCTGGGTTGGCTGGTGCAGCGTTATTTGCGCTCAGTTGCAGGGCAGGCATTGTCAGCGATTAAAACCAATGAAACCCGACTCGAGTATGTCGGTATCTCTGCCTATAAAACATTGTGGATCGGTTACATAATTTCGGCTGCACTAGGTGGCATGTCGGGTGCGATGTTTGCCATCGCGCAGGGCTTGGTTACGCCTGAGATGGGTTATTGGGTACGCTCTGGTGAGATTGTGTTTGTGGCCATATTGGGTGGTGTAGGCCATCCTGTGGGGGCTTTCATCGGCGCGGGCATTTTTGAATTCGTTAAGCTTTTTGCTGCAGCTTATTTAACTGGTGCATGGCAAATGGTGTTGGGTTTTGTGTTGATCGCGATGGTGTTTTTAGCGCCGCGCGGCATCTCCGCTTTGCTTGAATCGACTAAAACAAGCACTGACAAAAAGCAGGAGCTGTCATGAGCACACCTCTACTGCAAACCAAAGATCTGCAGCTGGCGTTTGGCGCTGTGGTGGTCGCTGACCATATTGATTTCTCGCTCGCTGAAGGTGAACGACTGGCCGTCATTGGTCAAAATGGCGCCGGCAAAACAACCTTCATTAATATCTGCACAGGCTTAATACGACCACAGGCAGGAAAGGTATATTTCGAAGGCCATGATGTGACTAATCTTGCGCCGCGGGCGATTGCGTTGCGTGGCATGGTGCGCTCTTTCCAATTACCGCAATTATTTGCCGAGCACACTGTGCGAGATTGCATACGTATTGCTGCCGCCGGTAAGCAAGGTGGGTTGGGTTTATGGACGCCGCTGGAAAAAGCAGTGCCTGCTGAGGCGGTTGAACATGTACTGGAAATGGTGGGATTGGCTGCACGTGGCGATGAACTCTCTGCTGCTTTGCCAGAAGGTCAGCGCAAGCTGCTTGATATTGCCATGGCGCTGATATTGAAGCCGCGCCTATTGATACTCGATGAACCGACTTCAGGTGTTTCTACCGATGAGAAGCATGGCCTGATGAAAACCATCATGGCGGCGTTGGATGAACAAAAAGTGACGGCAATTTTTGTTGAGCATGATGTTGATATCGTCTCGCAATACGCAACCCGGGTCGCAGCTTGGATAGCTGGCCGCATTGCTGCTGATGGCACGCCAGCGCAGGTGTTGGCTGATCCTGAAGTACGCAAAAATGTGATCGGGGAATGAGATGCTGAAGATTAATCAAGTCAGCGCACAGATCGCCGGTATTACGGTTTTGCGCAATATAAAAACGGAATTCAATCCCGGACAATTGTTAGCCGTTGTCGGTCGCAATGGCGCCGGCAAGACGACTTTACTGCGCGCCATTATGGGATTGTTGCCGCTGACAGAGGGCAGTATTTTTCTGGAAGGTATGGACCTGTCAAAAATCGGGGCGCATCGTCGCACAGAATTTGGCATTGGTTATGCGCCTGAAGATCGCGTGATGTTCCCAACTTTTACGGTGGAAGAAAATTTGCGTCTGCCATGTCAGGTGCTGGGTCTATCGAAAGATGAAGCTGATCGTAGACTGGCGCGTGCGGTTGAAGCTGTGCCGCAGTTGATTGAGATGTTGCCACGCTCTGGTGCGGCGCTCTCTGGTGGTCAGGGCAAAATTGCTGCGCTGGGCAGGGCGCTGATGGCGGGGAATAAGCTGGTGCTACTGGATGAACCATTTCAGGGGCTGGCACCAGTATTGGCAGCGCAATACGCTGAATCCCTGCGCCGCTTGCATAAGCTCGCACCTGAGCTGTGTATTGTCGTGACTGAATCTAATCGCAGTCTGCTGCGTGATTTGCCGGATGCAACGCTGACGCTGGAGCGCGGTGAGCTAGTCACGACAA
>CAIVDH010000072.1 GCA_903904635.1 uncultured Burkholderiales bacterium
GTGTAATTAAATTTTTACGGATCAGTGATGTGCGCATTTCAACCGAAAGGTGAGGGGGGAACTCAGCCCCATGGGTAAGTTACTCAAAAGATCCAATATCTCAAAGGTAAAACATCATGAAGCGTGCGCTCAGTTCTTCCGACTCAACAAACCTGCCGGTGACGGTGCCTGATGAACCGCCGCGTCAGCCTCTTCCCCAAGCTAATTTGGAGGGGCAGGGTACCCCCCCTCAAATGCGACAGGACACTCAAACACAAGCTAATGTGGCGGGCCCTGCCAATATGCCCAACCTGCCAGCGCAAATTTTTGGGCAACCTCGACTTGTTGGCAATCATCCGATGACTCAAGCGCTGTCGGTTGAGAGAGACTGGAGAATGTATGACCAAGCCAATCTTACGCATAGTTATCCAACTCTTGTACCCCGGCCTAACCAAGTTGGGTTGGAGCAGGATTCAAATTTCCAGCTTTCCAACCCAAAGCAAACAGAGGCAACATTCCGAAATGCATGGGAGGTAAAAGATTGGAAAACTTGTTTTGAAATGATCCGTACCACGCCGGATTTAATAAGTCTGAAAGGAGAATCGGACGAAAATTTTTTGATGAATGCCGCACGACGTGGTGATGCCGAGATCATCGCCGCGATACTCGCCTCGTTACCCCATGCGCAGGATCTGCTGGAAATGGTTAATCACGAAGGCGAGACAGCGCTGATGATCGCGGCCGCGCATGGTCATGCAGCGGTGGTCGAGGCGTTGCTCAAAGCGGTACCGGAGACAAGTCGGCAGGCGCTGGCAGAGATGGCACTAGCGGATGGCAGGACAGCGCTGATGTTCGCGGCCCGGCATGGTCATGCAGAGGTGATCGAGGCGCTGCTCAAAGCAGTACCGACCCCGCAGCAGCTGGCGAAAATGCAAGGGAATGATAGGTTTACAGCGCTGATGCTCGCGGCCCAGCAAGGTCATGTAAAAGCGACCGAGACGTTGCTCAAAGCAGTACCGGAACGGCAGCAGCTGACGCAAATCCAAGGGAATAATGGGTTTACAGCGCTGATGCTCGCGGCCGAGCAAGGTCATGCAGAGGTGATCGAGGCGCTGCTCAAAGCGGTACCGAAACCGCAGCAGCTGGCGCAAATGCGAATGAATGATCGGTTGACAGCGCTGATGCTCGCGGCCCGGCATGGTCATGTAAAAGTGGCCGAGGCGTTGCTCAAAGCAGTACTATTCCCGCAGCAGCTGGCGAAAATGCAAGGGAATAATAGGTTTACAGCGCTGATGCTCGCGGCCGAGCAAGGTCATGCAGAGGTGATCGAGGCGTTGCTCAAAGCGGTACCGGAGACAAGTCGGCAGGCGCTTGCAGAGATGGCATCAGCGTATGGCGAGACAGCTCTGATGCTCGCGGCCGATTATGGTTATGCAGAGGTGATTGAGGTATTGCTCAAAGCGGTACCGAAACCGCAGCAACTGGCGCAAATACGAGAGGAAGATAGGTTTACAGCGCTGATGCTCGCGGCCGGGAAGGGTCATGTAAACGTGGTGGCGGCATTGCTCAAAGCGGTACCGGAGACAAGTCGGCAGGCGCTGGCAGAGATGGTATTAGCGGATGGCGGGACAGCGTTGATACTCGCGGCCCGGCATGGTCATGCAGAGGTGATCGAAGCGTTGCTCGAAGCGGTACCGGAACCGCAACGGTTCGCCGAGATGGCTAACCTGGGTGGCATTACAGCACTGATAACCGCGAGTGACTTTGGCCGGGCAAGAGTGATTACTGTATTGCTTGAAGGCGTTGAAAATCCAGAGGCGCTCACTTTACAAATTGATCTGGCAGGGCTAAGCGCTTTAAGAGTTGCAGTAATGCGTAATCAAAGAGAAGCTGCATTTGCGCTGGTGCAGGGCGTTCAGAATCCTATTGAAATGTTGAATCTGGAAGGGCCAGATCAACTTACGACGCTACAGTTTGCAGTTCAGAGTGGCTTTCACGGTCTCAGAGCAGCAGCGGGTCTGGAAAAAATCCACAAAAGTGAATAAATCATCAGCGTTAATAAAGTTAGCGTGACGGTAAAGTCTGGGGCATCGAACGATGCGCCCAGGCTCGCAATAATCCCTCAGCCGAATAGATTCCCAGCGCCAACCATATCAGCGCAAAGCCCAGTAGCTTGTAGCCACCAAAAGGTTCGTGATAAAGCCAGATGCCAAGCAAGAGTTGTATGGTGGGGCCGATATATTGCAAGATACCGACCAATGACAATGGGATGCGTCTTGCGCCATAAGCAAACAATAACAGCGGCACGGCAGTGACAGGACCGGCAGCGATCAGCAGCAGACTGGTTGAAATGCCTGAGCTGATGAATGCATGTGATGAGCCGCTAGCGGGAATGAGTAAAAACGCGGCAGAAAGTGGCAGCATGGTCAGCGTTTCTACCGTCAAGCCTTCAAGCGCACCCAGCGATGCAGTTTTGCGCAGCAGTCCATACAGGCCAAAGGTGAAAGCCAGTGTCAGTGCTATCCACGGTACTTGTCCGGCACTGATGGTCAGCCATGCAACGCCGGCCGCGGCAAGCGCGACAGCAGTCCACTGTATCGCGCGTAAACGTTCCCCCAGCATCACGCCAAACAGCACATTGAATAGCGGCGCAATGAAATAGCCTAGCGATGCATCGACTATGCGATCTGCATTAATAGCCCAGATATATACGACCCAGTTAATTGCCAGCATACTGGCGCTGGCGACAAAAATCAGTGCGATGCCGGGACGGCGTTTAATTTCTGTCAGCCATGTCCATTGCTTACGTAGCGCCAGTATGAGCGATAAAAAAACGACTGACCACAATACGCGATGCGACAAAATTTCCAGCGAAGGCACGGCCTTTAGTGCTTTGAGATAAAGCGGAAATACACCCCATAGCAAGAAGGCGCTGCCTGCACTCAGTACTCCAGTCAGCATAGATTTATTCCAGATTGAGTGACAGTTGTGTCACGTCGGGTTGAGTGGTGCTTACGCTGATTTTACGCTTGCGTGGTGATTGTCCTTCACGCGCTTTATTACGACTGCCATGTTTGCGCAATACCTGCTGGGCTTCTTTGCGCACCGTTGTTTCACCTCGTAACTTCCATAATGTGTCACGGGCATGGCGGGCTGTGACGAGATGGTCGACGATGGGCTTAGGATAAGTTACGCCTATGCGTACGCCAATTTCACGCTGCAGGTTTTCAGGCATGGTCCATGGCTGGAAAATAAATTCGGCAGGTACCGGTCGTAAACGCGGCAACCAGCGCTTGACGAATTTGCCGTCCGGGTCCTGATCTTGTGCTTGTTTGATGGGATTGTAGATGCGCAGGATATTGATACCTGTGACACCGGATTGCATCTGTACCTGCGGATAGTGAATGCCGGGTTCGTAATCAAGAAATTCGCGTGCCAGATGCAGCGCCGGTTCGCGCCAGTGATTCCATAGCTGATAGCTGGAAAAACTCACCAGCAAGGCACGCATACGAAAATTAATCCAGCCGGTCTGTGCAAGCATTTTCATGCACGCGTCTATCAGCGGAAAGCCGGTCTCGCCATGACACCAGCGCTCAAAATAGTCTGAATTGAAATGTGGTTCGCGCAGTCCATCAAACCCATGATGCACGTTTTGGTTTTCAATCTCAGGTTCAGATTCGAGTTTTTGTATGAAATGACAATGCCAGTGCAGGCGGCTTTCAAAAGATTTCAGACTCGCTAGTGTGTTGCGTGGTCGCGCGGGTTCGGGAAGTGCGTTGATTTCTGCACGTGTTTTCCAGATTTTATGCATGACCTCGCGTACCGACAGTACGCCATAGGCCAGGTACGGTGAAAGGCGTGAGCATGATTCTTCTGCAGACAGCGGGCTAGACATCGAATAACGGTAATCTGGCAAATGCACATCAAAGAATTGATGAATCTGTTGTGCTGCTAGCCTGCGTCCGCCGCGCTGGCGTAATGGTTTGTCTGTGCCTGCTACACCGAGTTCGGCAGCATTCAATAGACCTGTTGAGGCAAGATTTTTTGATGGTGAAGCTACGCGTTGCGGTGCTTCCAGTATGGGCTCACGCATTCTTTGCATCCAGATGGATGTCCAGTTATCGCGTGAAAATAACCGTCGTACTACACCGTTAGCTGGCGTCTCTGTCCATGTGATTTGATTATTTCGACACCAAAGTGCAACCCGCAAATCACGTGCGTAGCTTATGGCATTGCCGGTTTCCTGATGCGACACTAACTGGAAGCTGCCATAGAAATTCAATACACGTTGCAGCACATTCGTCACTTCGCCTTGCTCAATCAAGAGCGCGCTACCGCGTTTAATTAGTGCAGCATGCAAGTCCGCGAGACATTCATTGGTAAAGCCCAGGTGTTGTGCTGCATAGTCAGGAGCTTGTACGATCTCAGGCTCGTATATATAGAGCGGCAGCACAGCACCCCGCTGGCTAGCTTCTGCTAAGGGCAAATGATCAAACACGCGCAAGTCGCGCTTGAACCAGACAACGGTTAACATCATTGATGCCAATTGCGGTTAGGCGCAGTAGATGCGCTTGCCGTACATTTCGACCAAAACGCTGAGAACGATCGGCAAGGTACAGGTAGTTCAGCAAAGTATAGTGGTGTCGGATCCAGATGGCTGCAATGTCTGGTCAGCGCTTCCTGGTATTCGGGGTTGAGTGTGGCAACAGATTCAAGGGCACTTGCATGGGTGAGGTTCTTGCAAAGGTCATTAAGTTCACCTACATAAATCATATCGGTCATACTTTGCATGCGGGAGAGTACGAAATCCCATCGCTGCTGTGACCACGGAAATCGCTCATGAAAAGGCAGATGGATGCATCCTATGCGTAATCCATCGTAGGGTGCGTCTTCCAGCATCCAGGGATGTATTAATTTTATGCGAGCCCCAGCCGGCACTTGGATTAACGCGTTCGAAAGTTTGGGTGCGTGAAGCAGCGCAGGCTCATGCAATCCTGAAGTTGTCGTTGAGCGCGCCAGCTCAAGCTGGTTGCGCGCAATATGCTCCAGCGTTTCATAGGATGTGTCGATTGGCGTGCCTGCGCAATGCCATTTTTCAGATGCAAACTTGGCGACATTTTCTGCATTGAATAAATAGGGCTTATTGCTGAAGGTTGCTGCTACCCATTGCCACGAAAGATGGTTGGATGCGAGGTCACCATCAAGCAGATGGCCGTAGAGCCAGTCGGCACCTGCGCGCCAGTGAATTTTTCGCAGATGGACGACATAGCTTGCCAGCCACATGCGTGCATGATTATGCAGATAGCCTGTTTGATACAGCGTTTCAACAGCGCGATCGATGGCGGCAATGCCGGTGCGCGCTTCACGGATATCAGCCGGAAGCGTAGTTGCATAGCGTATGCCCGGCAATGCAGTTCGCATGTCAGAGAAGATGGCATCGCCATGGTGATGCCATACATGATGAAAAAATTCTCGCCAGCCGAATTCAAAAGCCAGTTTGTCTTGCAAGCTAAGTTGTTTCTCTTTTTGCAGGCGCAGGAATAGTTGCGCGATATTGGTCAGGCCGTGCGTGATGTAAGGTGAGAGCCGCGTGACCCGGCCATCAAGATGATTGCGGCTGCGGGCGTAGGCAGATACATCAACCGCAGCGATGGCAGCTTCCAGTGCTTGGCTGCTACTGGAAAAACTGGCGGACGGTGTGGGCTCGGTAAACATGCCCGTATCTTACCGGCTACAGGCGCACCCTGCCCGCCCGCTCTTTGCTTTACATACTGCGACGATACTGGCCACCGACTTCGAATAGGGCATCGGTAATTTGCCCTAGCGAGCAAACGCGCACCGCATCCATTAAATGCGCAAATACATTTTCATCATGGATGACAGCGTGCTGCAGCGCTTGCAGTTTTGCCGTTGCGGTGTCTTGATGGATTACGTGAAAAGCGTTGAGTCGTTTTAACTGCGATTGTTTTTCATCATCGGTGGATCGCGCCAATTCCAGTTGCGCTTGCACGGCATTACCTTTTGGATTGCGGAAGGTATTAACGCCGATGATAGGCAGGCTGCCGTCATGTTTTTTATGCTCATAGAGCATGGATTCTTCTTGTATTTTGCCGCGCTGATAGCCTGTTTCCATGGCTCCCAGCACGCCGCCGCGTTCAGCTATGCGCTCGAATTCCTGCAGCACGGCTTCTTCTACCAGATCGGTCAATTCTTCGATGATGAAGCTGCCCTGACTAGGGTTTTCATTTTTTGCCAAGCCCCATTCGCGATTGATAATTAATTGTATGGCCAATGCGCGACGTACGGATTCATCGGTCGGTGTGGTGATGGCTTCATCATAGGCATTGGTATGCAGTGAGTTGCAATTATCGTAAATCGCGATTAATGCCTGCAGCGTGGTACGAATGTCATTGAAATCGACTTCTTGCGCATGCAGTGAGCGCCCTGAAGTCTGGATATGATATTTGAGTTTTTGTGAACGATCATTGGCGCCGTATTTTTCGCGCATGGCGATGGCCCACAGCCTGCGAGCGACACGGCCGAGCACGGTGTATTCCGGATCCATGCCATTAGAGAAAAAGAAGGACAGGTTGGGTGCGAAATCATCGATACTCATGCCGCGCGCCAAATAAGCCTCAACAAAAGTAAAGCCATTGGAGAGCGTGAAGGCGAGCTGCGAGATAGGATTGGCACCTGCTTCAGCAATGTGATAGCCCGAGATCGAGACGGAATAAAAATTACGTACTTTATGGTCAACAAAATACTGCTGTATGTCGCCCATGACTTTCAATGAAAATTCTGTCGAGAAGATGCAGGTATTTTGTCCCTGATCTTCTTTCAGTATGTCGGCCTGCACGGTGCCGCGCACATTTTGTAATACCCATGCGCGAATTTGTGCGGCTTCGTCAGCGGTGGGCTCGCGACCTTTTTCTGTTTTGAATTTTGCAATTTGCTGATCAATGGCGGTGTTCATGAACATCGCCAATATCGTCGGCGCCGGACCATTGATGGTCATGGAGACTGAGGTGGTGGGGTTGCACAGATCAAAGCCGTCGTAGAGCACTTTCATGTCATCTAGCGTAGCAATCGATACGCCGGAATTGCCGACTTTGCCGTAGATATCCGGACGTATGGCCGGATCGGCGCCGTACAGTGTGACGGAGTCAAAAGCGGTCGACAAACGTTTTGCCGGCATACCTTCGGAGACGAGTTTGAAGCGACGGTTGGTGCGGAAGGCATCGCCTTCGCCGGCAAACATGCGGGTTGGGTCTTCGTTTTCGCGCTTGAATGGAAACACACCGGCCGTGTAGGGGAACAGCCCGGGCAGGTTTTCGCGCATCAGCCAGCGCAGTAAATCACCATGGTCATGATACTTAGGCAGCGACACTTTGCGTATGCTGTTGCCCGATAGGGTGTGCCAGCTAAGTTGGGTGCGAATTTCTTTGTCGCGCACTTTGACGATGTGTTCTTCGCCTGCATAGGTCGCTTGTATGGCTGGCCATTGTGCGAGCAAATCTTTCGCTATGGGTGTAAGTGCAGATTCACGTTTGGTAATCAGATCATCAAGTTCTGCGGTGCGACCGGCGGCAGCTAGCATGCGTTTGGTTTCACTGAGTTGCTGGCGCTCGCGTGCAAGCACGGCTTGCTTGTCTGATTGTTGATGATAGCCACGGACGGTATCAGCGATTTCTGCAAGATAGCGGCTGCGTGCTGGCGGCACGATGGCATTGCGTCCTGAAGAAAAACGGTTGGTGACAGCTGCCAGTTTGCTGGTTTGAAGCTTGAGTCCTAATTCGGCCAGACGAGGTAGCAATCCCTGATAGAGCGCGGTGACGCCATCATCATTGAAGCGCGATGCTTGTGTGCCGAAGACGGGCATTTGCTCAGGGCTCTGGCTCCAGAGTTCGCGATTGCGCTGATATTGTTTGGCAACGTCACGCAGGGCATCTTGAGAACCTTTGCGATCAAATTTATTAATCGCGACAAAATCGGCAAAGTCGAGCATATCGATTTTTTCCAGCTGTGATGCCGCACCGAATTCAGGTGTCATCACATACATGCTGCAATCAACGTGCGGCACGATGGCGGCATCGCCCTGACCGATACCAGATGTTTCAACGATTACCAGATCGAAACCGGCCACGCGACAAGCCGCGATGACGTCTGGCAGTGCTTGTGAAATTTCGGAGCCAGCTTCGCGCGTTGCCAATGAGCGCATGAAGACTTTACTGCCACCTGCCCATGGCGCGATGGCATTCATGCGTATGCGGTCACCCAATAATGCACCGCCCGATTTGCGGCGTGACGGATCAATGGAGATAACGGCGATGTTAAGCGCGTCTTGCTGGTCTAGTCGCAAGCGGCGTATCAGTTCGTCAGTTAGTGAAGATTTGCCTGCGCCGCCTGTGCCAGTGATGCCGAGTGCGGGTGCTTTGTGAGCGGCTGCGGCATCGTGCAGTGATTTTTTTAAAGCGGGAGGGGCTTTGCCGTTTTCCAGCGCTGTAATCAGTTGTGCCAAAGGCCGCTGGCGCGCCACCATGCCGCCGCTTTTAAGTGCATCCAGTGTGGTGGGTGCGTGCACGGATAGATCGATGTCACATGCATGGATCATGAATTCGATCATGCCAACCAAGCCCATGCGCTGACCATCTTCGGGGCTAAAAATGCGAGCCACGCCGTAGTCATGTAGCTCTTTGATTTCTGACGGCACGATCACGCCGCCGCCGCCGCCAAATACTTTGATATGCGCGCCGCCACGCTCGCGCAGCAGATCAATCATGTACTTGAAGTATTCAACATGTCCGCCCTGATAGCTCGATAGCGCAATGCCCTGCGCGTCTTCTTGTAATGCGGCGGTGACGATTTCATCGACTGAGCGATTGTGTCCGAGATGAATAACTTCTGCACCCTGCGACATCAGTATGCGGCGCATGATGTTAATCGATGCATCATGGCCGTCAAAAAGAGAGGCGGCGGTAACGAAGCGGACCTTATTGGCAGGTTTGTAGCCAGCAAGGTTCTGGGACACGGAAAGGTCGGTCATGGAAAATCTCCGGATATTTTTTTGCTATGTTGCGGCAAGTGACGTTTACGTCAACGTCAAAGTGTCACAGTATAGCTTGAAACATCAGGCGCTTTTTTAAAACGGGGACTGATTAA
>CAIVDH010000073.1 GCA_903904635.1 uncultured Burkholderiales bacterium
CGACAGCGACTTCAAACAATCCATGTGCAAAACCGATAGGCTGGGTCCATTGCTTGCTCGTTGATGTTTCATAGGCCGCCGCTAAATCTTTTGCTGATTGCTTAGTGAGGCTGGAAGTAAACGGATGCGACGGGCTCCACCAAACTTCAGTGGTCAGGCCATCGCCCAGCTCGCCCAATGCTTCAATCGCGCCTGGGAACAGCAGTGCCTTACCCAACGTGATGACTTTCGGTTTAAAGCCTTGCTGACGAGCTTGTGTAAGAAAGGTTTTTGCGTCTGGTGGAATGACCACGCCTGTGACGATTTCTACGCCATCTTTTTTGAATGCAGCGATTTGTGCTGAAAAATCTTGCGTGCCATTCTGGAAGCGACCCGGATCGGTCAGGGTGTAGCCCATTGAAGACAATGGTTTAGGAAAGCCCACTTCTTTATCGCCCCAGGCATTGCCGTCGCCATCATTCGGAAACAGACCACCGACTTTTTTGTTGGTCTTGACGCTATTCCAGCCGTTGGTGAAATTGGCGATCACGTCTTCCAGACCCCAGAAAATATGGTGCGTCCAGTTGAAGCCTTTTGCAGGATCACCCTTGCGACCGAAGAACCATGGCTGCCAAGGGACAACGCTGGAGATGCAAGGCATTTCATTTAATTCACACACATCACTGACAGGATTGGCTGTCTCTGGTGTGCCTGCTGTAAGCATCAATGCGATTTTATCTTTCAGGATCAGATCGCTGGCAACTTCACCGGCACGATTCGGATTGGACTGACTGTCCTTGAGCAAAATCTCAACCGCATATTTTTTACCACCGACCATAACGCCGTCTTTGAATGCGGCTTTCATTTGTTCGATCACCCATTTATCGGCTTCACCGAAGGGTGCCAGCGGACCCGTCTGCGGGGATACATAACCTATCTTGATGGTATCAGCGGCAAAGGCTACGCCGGTTGTTGATAGTAGCGCTGCGGCTGCAGCACTCTGCATAAAATGTCTTCTTGTAATTGCCATTTTTTGTCTCCTTGATTATGTGCTGCTGTTTTTGATACGGGTTGTGCTACTAATTTTGCTGCAAGTTGTACTGCTATTTTTAAGTTGACGACACCGGTGCAACACCTTCCCATGCATGCTGTAACAAGCTGCGTAATGCGACCGCATTTTCAGGAACAATAGGCCGCGGGTTCCAGTACGGATTTTGCAAGGCAAGCCGCACCACCGTATCCAGATCTTCGGCTTTCATGCCCAGTTCACGCAGCGAGACTGGTGCGCCATTTTGGCTGGCTAGTTCATACAGTCCTTGTGCTGCTGGCGCACCACCTAAGGCACGGCTAATTTTTTGCATGGCAGCCGGTGCTGATGCGGCATTAAATGCCATCGCATGCGGCAAAATTACGGTGTGCACTTCTGCATGTGGCAAATTAAATGTGCCGCCCAGTGTGTGACACAGCTTGTGATGCAAAGCCATGCCGACATTACCCAGCACGGTGCCGCACAACCACGCGCCATAGAGCGCGTTACTGCGTGCGGCAATATCAGCTGGGTTAGCGCGTATTGCTGGTATCGCTGCAGCCAGCGCGCGTATGCCCTCTTCTGCCATTAAATCCATGATGGGATTGCTGTCTTGCGCGTAAAGCCCTTCGGCTGCATGGGCAATCGCATTCATTGCGCTGGTAACCGACAAGCCTACGGGCAACGAGACGGATAGCTCGGGGTCGTAAATGACAGTGCGCGGCAAGACGCGGGGGTCTCGTCCAGTTTTTTTCAGGCCCGCTTCGGTGATGCCATAAATAGGCGTCATCTCACTGCCAGCATAGGTAGTGGGAATGGCGAGTATGGGCAAGCCGGATTGCAAGGCGATGGCTTTACCTAATCCAGTGGTTGAACCACCACCTACGGCCAGCGCACAATCAGCACCCACACGCACTGCTTCGGCGACGGCTGCTGCTGCAGTTTCAGCCGGTACATGCATGACGGCTTTGGGATAAATGCCAGCGGTTCTTACGCCTAGAATTGTTGCGATTTGTTCTGCAATGCCTTGCTGTACAGGCGTACATAAAATCAATGCACGCTGTGCACCCAGCAAGGTAATTTCACGCTCCAGGTGTTGCAAGCTGCCTGCGCCGAATAGGACGCGGGCAGCTTGAGCGTTGTAGATGAAATCGCGCATCGTTTTTTATTTATTGATTTATATAATTACTTAGCCGGGCGCGGATAATGCGGCACGATTTGCGCATCAATATTGACCCACACACTTTTGGCTTGAGTATATTCGCGCATCACATCAAAGCCCATTTCACGACCATAGCCAGACTGGCCCGTACCACCAAAGGGTGAGCCGGGATTCACGCGCTTGTAGCAATTTATCCAGACCATGCCGCTCTTGATTTCACGTGCCATCAAATGCGCACGCTGCAAATTACGTGTCCACAAGCCTGCACCCAAACCGTATTCGGTGCTGTTGGCAATGGCCAAGGCTTCTTCATCAGTCTTGAAGGTCAGTACTGTGACGAATGGGCCGAATACTTCTTCCTGCGCGATGCGGTCTTGCGTGCTGCGTGCGCGCACGATCGTGGGCTCAACATAAAACCCTTGTGCCAGCTCACCACCGGGCGCTTTGCCGCCTGTGAGTATCTCACCGCCTTCTTTGCGTGCCACATCTACATACGACAACACGCGATCGCGATGCAGTGCGCTGGTGAGCGGCCCCATTTCGGTATTCGGGTCGAGCGGATTGCCGAGCTTGATGGATTTTGCCAGTGCTATGAATTTTTCTAAAAATTCGTCAGCGATGGATTCATGCAAAACCAATCGTGCGCCAGCAATGCATGCCTGCCCTTGATTATGAAATATCGCCCATGCTGCACCATTGACGGCCGCTGGCAGAAACGCATCTTCAAACACGATGTTGGCGCCCTTGCCGCCTAACTCGAGTTGTACTTTTTCAGATTACCGGCTGACGCTTCAACGACACGACGACCGGTTGCCGTTGAACCTGTAAACGCGATCTTGGCGATCTCGGAATGCTCAGCCATATACTGACCGGCCACATTACCCAGACCCGGCAAAATATTCACCACACCATCCGGCATACCGGCTTCTGCCATCAGCTCGGCGATGCGCAAACTCGATAGCGGCGTGATCTCTGCAGGTTTCAATATCACGCAATTGCCTGCTGCAAGTGCCGGTGCCATTTTCCAGCTGGGGAACATCAACGGAAAATTCCACGGCACGACTTGTCCGACGACGCCTAAGGGTTCACGGTTTACGTAGTTGAGAAAGCCGGCTTCAACGGGTACGACATCGCCCTGAAATTTATCTGCCATACCGCCGAAGTAGCGATAAGTCACGGCGGTGCGCGGCACATCAAGTATGCGCGAGTCACGTATAGGATGACCGGTGTCGAGCGACTCTAGCTGCGCGAGTTGCTCGGCATTGGCTTCGATCAGATCTGCAAGTTTTAGCAAGATGCGGCCACGATCCATGGCGGCCATGCGTGACCATTTCGGAAACGCGCGCTGCGCAGCCTTTACAGCTTTGTCGACATCGGCTTTGCCGGCCAAGGCGATCTGCGCGATCTCGCTATTGTCATGCGGGTTGAGCGTGGCCATGGTCTCGCCAGATTCAGCGGCGACGAATTTGCCATCAATAAAAAGTTCGGTACGAATTACGCCCTGCAGGGCAGCAGGTATCTGCGCCTTGGCTGTTGTGACTGTCATGCTGGCTCCCGGGGACGGACTGTCGGTCCGCCCCTGTTGGAATGGTGATGGAAATAGTGGTTTTAGAATTGCACGGGCACTTCGGGCGATTCACCTTGTTGAATCTCATAGACGAGACTAGGTGAGCCGTTCTCCCATACCAGCAGCATGGAGCGCTTGGGGCTGTAGCCCTGATGACGGCAATACGCTGGCATGGCTGCCATGTCACCAGCTTTCATGATCACGCGCGCCAACGGCTTGCCAGTATTTTTGTCTGCACAATCCCAGTGAATTTCATCGCACATCTGGAAGAACCATTCGACGCGATCATTGGCATGCAAGATAGGCAAAATATGCTCTTCTGTGGTCGGGCACATGTAGCTGTATTTGACCACGGAGGTGAAGGAAGGATTCCACGTGACTTGTGAACGCGACAAAAAGGCAAACAGATTAAATGCATGCACTTCGTTTTCAAAACCGGGCTCAGGATGCAGCTCAGGGTGATCTTGCGGCACATCGGCGAAGGCGCGATTAATCGGTGCGCCGCGCTCATCGGTGCGCAAATGCAAATCGCCCTTCAAGCCCACGCAACGGGTAGCGAGTTCACGGGCACGGGTAATGGCTGCATGGCTGTTGCCGTTCTTGCGTCCATAGGGCGTACCGGTTTCTTGTGGCGCTGAAAACGGATCAAAGCCGGCGTTGGTCCAATCATCGAGCATGGTTTCAAAGGTGGCTTTGATTTGCTCGGTGGGGAAGTTTTCCAGTAAATCTACACCGGCTGCTTTCATGGTGCCGTTGTAAGAGCCAGCATACATATCCACGGATTTGTAATGATTGAAGGTACCGAACACCGCATCAAAATTTACACCACCGTAAAAAAATCCCCATGCACAATCGCGCATCAGCGCGCGCAGGAAATTACCAATGTCCATAGTGTGTGAAAGCGGACGACCATCGCGGGTATGCCAGCTGATGTGCGCGAAATATTCATCGCGACGGAAAGAAAACGAACCCAGCGTAAAGGCTTTATAGCCCATGACTTTATCGGGTGCGGTGGCAATGACTTTTGCCAGATCTGCAGGTGCGTTCATATTGGTCTCCTGATTTTTTTTGTATGAGTGAATTAGGCGGTCTGGCAGATGTCTGCCCACTTCTCTACCGACAGATCGCCTTTGCAGGTCTGCATCACTAGTACGCCAGGTTCTTTACTTTTGAATTGATACGCCGTGTTTTTAGGCAGCATGCCCTGATGACCACGCTTTAATTTCATCCAGCCCATTTTTATGCCCTTGGGCTCACCCTGAACCAGCACTGCGCCGTCTTTTTCGGTGTCTTTGACGATTTGCGCATCGTCGAGCTTGATCAAGTGAATTTCAACTTCGCCATCCATGACCAGCGCAAATTCATCATGCGCGCAGGTATACCTGGGCGAGGTGCCTTCGGCACGCAGGGTTTCGAG
>CAIVDH010000074.1 GCA_903904635.1 uncultured Burkholderiales bacterium
GATATTTTTGTTGAGCGCGGCTATGCAGCAAGCAGGCTAGATGATGTGGCTGCACGGGCTGGCGTCTCCAAAGGAACGCTTTATCTATATTTTGAAAATAAAGAAGAGTTATTTAAGGCTGTAGTCCGAGAAAATCTGGTGTCGGCGTTAAGTGAGGCTGAAGATTATGTTGAAAAATACGCAGGCACCAGCACAGCGCTATTGCGCGAAGTGATTATGGGTTGGTGGAAGCGCGTCGGCATGACCAAGCTTTCAGGGATTACTAAGCTAATAATGGCAGAATCAGGCAATTTCCCAGACGTTGCCCGCTTTTACCACGAAGAAGTGATTTCCCGCAGTAATGCTCTGATCATTCGGGTGCTTGAGCGCGGCATCGCATCTGGCGAATTTCGTTCAGTCGATACTGTTAATACAAATTTGGCTATAGTAGCGCCGGTGCTGATGCTGATGATTTGGAAGCATTCATTCAATTCTTGTCGAATTGATCCGATTTCCGCACCTGAATATTTAAACTGTTTTTTGGATCTGATCACGCGTGGCCTACAGGCCGCACCGTCCCTTAACCCTGCTTCTGCAGTATCTGATTGAGCTTATGCAAAATCGCTTTCTTCGCCGGTTCGTGTGGTTCGCAATTATTGCGGCCATCATTGTCACGCTGATCCTGTTTTTAGGCTCCCTGCTAAATTCGAAAAAGCCGGCCGCACCAGCCAATACCGCAGCGACTTCATCTGCATTGGCTTTTACGCGTGAAGAGATCATGCAAGTTACAGCAGTCGAGCTAAAGCAAACGCTTGCGCTTTCCGGCTCGCTGCGGGCAGTAGAACAAGCTAGCGTAAAAGCCCGTGTTGCAGGCGACGTAAGGGAAGTAATGGCGCGCGAAGGTGAAGCAGTCAAGGCCGGGCAAATACTGGTCCGCATGGACACGACGGAATATCAAGCCAAAGTCGATCAGGCCAGGGGCAATTTGAACGCCGCAAGAGCCCAAATGGATATCGCCATAAAAAATCGTGACAACAATAGCGCTCTGCTCGACAAAGGCTTTATTTCCCGCGCCGCATTCGACAATACCGCCAGCCAGCTTGCCGTTGCACAGGCTAATGTAGATGCGGCGCGCGGTGCACTTGATGTGATACAAAAATTATTAAATGACACCGTCATCCGCGCGCCAATTTCAGGACTGATCGCCAGCCGCAATATACAGCCCGGCGAAAAAATCTCGGTCGATTATCGTTTGTTTGACCTAGTCAATCTGAAAAAAATGGAAATGGAAGCGGCAGTACCAGCTAATGAAATTAGCCGTATAAAACTTAGCCAGAAAGTCAGTTTGCATGTAGAGGGCATGCCTGAAACATTTACCGGTCAGGTCACGCGCATCAATCCAGGCACTCAGACAGGCTCGCGTTCCATACTGGTTTATATACAGGTTAGCAATCCGCTGGATTTACTGCGCATGGGCATGTTCGCTGAGGCGCAGCTCACCTTACAGACAAAAACGGATGTGATCGCGTTACCTATGAGTGCAGTGCGCAAAGACAGCAACGGTGCTTATGTGTATGCAATCGAAGCCGGCAAGCTGATTAAAAAACCAGTCACGCTGGGCATGGAAGGCAGAAGCGATGAAGAACCCCGCGTTGAAATTATCTCGGGACTACGCCTGAATGACCAAATCATCAAAAATGATATGGGCAATCTTCGCCCGGGTACTGCTGTGCATATTGCACAGCAAGCTGATAAAAAATAAATATCTGAATCAGAACGGCACATCATGTGGTTTACACGCATTAGCATAGGAAATCCGGTACTGGCCACCATGATGATGGTGGCCTTTGTTGTGCTCGGATTATTTTCCTACCAGCGCCTGCGTGTTGATCAATTCCCGGATGTGACCTTTCCTGTGGTGGTGGTACAAACTGAATATCCTGGCGCCTCACCAGAAACAGTGGAAGCCGATATCACGCGCAAAGTCGAAGAAGCTGTTAACACGATTAATGGGATCAATAGCCTGACTTCGCGTTCCTACGAAGGTCAGTCAGTTGTCATCATTGAATTCTCGCTCACCATTGATCCGGCACAAGCCGCACAGGATGTGCGCGAAAAAGTAGCGCTGGTAAAAACCATATTCAGACGTGAAGTCAAAGAGCCGCGCGTAACACGCTACGATCCGGCCGACCGACCTATTTTTTCTGTCGCTGTCACGAATGAACAAGGCAAGTCGCGCTACAACATGCGCGAGCTCACCACGATTGCCGATCAGCTGATAAAAAAACGACTGGAAAATGTACGCGGTGTCGGCTCTGTCACCTTGGTCGGCGGTGTAAAACGCGAAATACAAATTTACGTCAAGCCAGCTGAAATGGAAGCGCTGGGCATAGGCGTAGATCAGGTAGTCAATGCAGTACGTAATGAAAATCAGGAACTGCCCACTGGTGCTGTCCGCGCCTTGTCGGGCGAACAGGTGGTGCAAGTAAAAGGACGTATTGGCAGCCCAGAAGATTTTGAGCGCATAGTCATCGCGCGTCGCGGCACTCAATCTGTACGACTGGGGCAGATTGCAAAAATTGTGGATAGCCAACAAGAGCAGGAAAATCTTGCGCTATTTAATGGTCGCCACACGCTGGCGCTAGATATTCTAAAAGCGCAGGGTCAAAACACCATCGTTGTTGCCGATGGCTTGAAGAAGGTCATTACAGAATTGCAGCCTACGCTGGACGCCTTGCATCCTGGTGTAAAGCTAGAAGTGATCAAGGATGGTTCACGTCAGATACGGGTAGGCGTGGAGAATGTGCGCCGCACACTCATCGAAGGCGCTGCACTCACTATTCTGATTGTATTTTTATTCCTCAACTCATGGCGCTCAACCGTCATTACCGGCCTGACCTTGCCGGTTGCACTAATTGGTACTTTCCTGTTCATGGATATGTTCGGCTTCACCATCAATATGATTACGTTAATGGCACTTTCATTATGCGTGGGTCTGTTGATTGATGATGCCATTGTGGTGCGCGAAAATATCGTGCGACACGCCGGCATGAAAATAAATGGCCGCTATAAAACACACAAGAACGCCGCACTGGAAGGCACAGCCGAAATCGGTCTGGCCGTACTGGCTACTACTTTTTCTATCGTTGCCGTGTTTTTGCCAGTAGGCTTCATGGGCGGTATTATTGGTCGATTTTTTCATCAGTTCGGCATCACCGTTACCGCAGCAGTATTGATCTCGATGTTTGTATCTTTCACGCTGGACCCGATGCTTTCTTCAATCTGGCGTGATCCTGCAGTACATGCTCACACAGGGCCGCGGCGCGGCTGGTATGCAAAAAGTATAGGCCGGGTGCTGGCTCAATTTGACCGCTTTGTGCAATGGCTTTCTGCGGTATATCAGGTTGCACTCAAATGGTCGCTCAGACATCGCATCGCTACCCTGATACTGGCGATTGTGACCTTTATCGCTGGCCTGGCATTACCTGCCTCTGGTCTGATAGGCAGCGAATTTGTGCCGCAGGCAGATTATTCAGAGACCGGTGTGATTTTTAATACGCCCATTGGCTCTTCTCTGGAATTCACCGAAAGCAAAGCAGCGCAAGTGGAACGCGCGCTGCATGAATTACCTGAAGTTCAGGATGTTTACACCACCATCAATACCGGCAGCGCACAAGGGAAAAATTATGCAACGTCCTATGCCCGACTGGTGCCGCGCAGTGAACGCAAACGCAGCACCAAAGAGTTGAATCAACCTTTGCGTGACAAGCTCAGCAGCATTCCGGGTATCACGGTCACGCATGTAGGAACACTGGATGGCGTAGGTGGCGACAACAAACAAATACGACTGTCCATACTTGGCCCAGACCTGAAACAATTAGCCAAGCTAGCTGATGAAGCGACGCAAAAAATCAAAGCCATACAGGGCGTTGTCGATCTTGATTCCAGTCTCAAGGCAAACAAACCGACTATCTGGGTTGAGCCACATCGCGAACTGGCTGCAGACCTGGGAATTGGCGTGACACAAATAGGTAATGCATTGCGTCCGCTATTGGCCGGCGAAGCTGCCACTACCTGGCGCGCGCCTGACGATGAAAATTATGATGTCAACGTGCGCTTGGCACCCTCTGACCGCAACAACATAAGCGACTTGTCGCGGCTGATGCTGGCCAGCAGTCAATTAAATGCTGATGGCTCACCACGCATGGTGCCTTTGCGTCAGGTAGCGAGCATAACACCTGCTGCGGGCGCCAATCAGATTAACCGGCGCGACTTAAATCGTGAAGTTGAACTCTCTGCAAATGTGGTGGGCAGATCAGCCGGTCAGGCAAATGCTGAAATCAAGCGCGCGCTAGATGGCATGAGCTGGCAGCCAGGTTATCGTTATCAGGTAGGCGGTGCTGCAAAAAATATGCAGGAATCATTTGGTTATGCGCTCTCTGCTTTATTACTTGCCATTATATTTATTTATATGATTCTGGCCTCGCAGTTCGGCAGCTTCCTGCAACCCATTGCCATCATGTCGGCATTACCATTGACGCTGATTGGCGTATTTTTATCACTGCTGATTTTCCGCTCTACACTAAACCTGTTTTCCATTATTGGTTTTGTGATGCTGATGGGGCTTGTTACTAAAAATGCTATTTTGCTGGTGGACTTCGCCAATCAGGCACGAAAAGCCGGCATGGAGCGCAATGCAGCGCTATTGGAAGCCGCGCATGTACGTCTGCGGCCTATATTGATGACGACGCTGGCTATGGTTTTTGGTATGGTGCCGCTGGCACTGGGACTGTCAGAAGGTTCCGAGCAACGCGCGCCTATGGGGCAGGCTGTCATAGGTGGCATTATTACTTCCTCCATCCTGACCTTAGTTGTCGTGCCAGTGATCTACACCTGGCTGGATGATTTTGCAAACTGGGGCAAGCAGCGTTTTGGTTTTGGCAAAGATGAGGCCGAAATATCGGGCACTGCCCCAATTACGCAGGCCGCAGCAAAATTGGACGATGCGATTTGATAAAATTGCACCTTTATAAATTTTAATAGCTAAAGAGCATGAGCATAAAAATGAATGTTGAACAAGCGCGTTTCAATATGATAGAGCAGCAAATCCGCACCTGGGATGTGCTCAACACCGATGTGCTGAAAACACTGGTTACGGTGCGTCGCGAAGAATTTGTGCCTGCTGCCTACCGCAGCCTGGCTTTTGTCGACACTGAAATTCCCCTGCCTTGCGGAGAGAATATGCTCTCACCCAAACTTGAGGCACGCATGTTGCAGGAAATCGGTCTGAG
This sequence comes from uncultured Burkholderiales bacterium, assembly GCA_903904635.1. Classification (GTDB taxonomy): domain Bacteria; phylum Pseudomonadota; class Gammaproteobacteria; order Burkholderiales; family Burkholderiaceae_D; genus Pernthalerella. The sequence goes on from CAIVDH010000074.1 coordinate 5,271, forward strand.
CAAGAACGATGCAGTACTCGAAATTGGCTCTGGCTCTGGCTATATGGCAGCGCTTTTGGCCAGCCATGCCAGACATGTGACCACAGTAGAAATAGAACCCGCATTACATGCAATGGCCCAAAAAAATCTTGCTGCATATGGCATTACGAATGTAGAGGTTAAACTGGGCGATGGCGCGCGTGGATGGAGAGACAATGCTACTAATGCGACAACCTACGATGCTATTTTGCTATCTGGCTCAGTGCCGGTGTTGCCGCAAGCTTTATTAAATCAAATGAATATCGGTGGACGTTTGCTTGCTGTCGTAGGCGAGGCACCGATCATGTCTGCCTGCCTGATCAAGCGTATGACTGATGATGCATGGGAGACGGAAATTTTGTTTGAAACCAGTATCAAACGATTGCGCAATACTGAAGCACCATCGGCTTTCCACTTTTTAAGATGACTGTAGACTGACATGCAACATCTAAGCACAACAGAACTTGCCGCATGGCTGGCCGACAGGTGCCGTGTTCAGCCGCTGCTACTCGATGTGCGCGAGCCATGGGAATATGAAACCTGCCACATTCCGGGTTCACAGCTCATGCCCATGTCCAGCATTCCTATGCGGCAGGAAGAACTCGACCCAGAACAACCTATAGTCTGTATTTGTCACCATGGTGCACGCAGTATGCAAGTAGCCGCATTTCTTGAACGTGCAGGATTTGAAAACATCACCAACCTGACCGGTGGCATAAATGACTGGGCGCTGCAGGTGGATGGCAGCATGCCGACTTATTAAATAATAATAGTAGTAGCAGTTTGAACAGACCAGGGAAAAAGAATGCGAAGAACTTACCTAGCGATAGTCGTAGCCGGCACCATGCTGGTTCACCATGCTTATGCAATTGACCTGATCGAAGCATTGAGTGCAGCGCAGGCCTATGACAGTCAGTTTGCCAGTGCACGTGCTGCGCGAGAAGCCAATGCAGAAAAATCCATACAGGGACGCGCCGGGTTACTACCTGCGGTAACTGCAACTGCCGGCAAAACACTGACCGACGGTACCGCAACATCTACGGCTGGCAGCGTCAACTTCAACACCAATACTTACAACTATCAATTACTACTCAGGCAACCGCTTTATAACGCTGCATCTTTTGATACCTACGAGCAAAGCAAGCTACAAGTTGTGGTGGGTGAAATCCAATTTGAACAAGCTAAAAATGATTTAACACTGCGCGTGACACAAGCCTACTTCGACGTACTCGCATCACAAGACGCTATCGCGTTCATACAGGCACAAAAAATAGCCATTGCTGAGCAGCTCGCTTCAGCCAAACGCAATTTTGAAGTCGGCACCGCAACCATCACCGATACCCATGAAGCGCAAGCGCGCTTTGATCTGACGATGGCACAAGAAATCGCTGCCACCAATGATCTTGAAGTTAAACGCAATGCGTTGGCGCAAATCATAGGCAAACTGCCTGCTGAATTAAGTGGCCTCAAGCCCGGCGTAAAACTCACACCTCCTGAGCCATCCAACCCTGATAAATGGGTAGAAGGTGCTGAGACAGGCAACATAGGCGTTGTGGTACAAAAACTGGTGGCAGATATTGCAAAACTTGAGATTAGTCGCAATCGTTCTGGCCATATGCCTACACTGGACGCCGTAGCCAGTCATACCCGGTCTCCATTCGGCACATCGCAAACCATCACCAGCAATGCCATAGGTCTGCAGTTATCTGTGCCAATTTTTTCCGGCTATTCCACCAGCAGCAAAATCCGCGAAGCCATCTCCCTTGAAGGCAAGGCACGGTCTGATCTCGATACCGTCAAGCGCAACGCTGCACAAACTGCACGTACTGCTTACCTGGGCGTGCAAAGCGGCCTCTCGCAAGTGCGTGCACTGGAAGCGGCTGAAGTCTCCAGCAATTCTGCGCTGGAATCGAACCGGCTGGGCTATGAGGTTGGTGTACGGATTAATATTGATGTGTTGAATGCGCAGCAGCAGCTGTATTCAACAAGACGCGATCTGGCCAAGGCCCGCTATGACACGCTGATTAACGGACTAAAATTAAAAGCTACAACCGGCGCTCTATCTGACAACGATATCTCTGAGCTAAACAGCTTGCTCAACGCACGCTAATTAAACGCACACAAAGACTTGCTTCAGGTTTTAAAAAGTTAAAAGTAACCAAAATTGCATGCTTAAATTGCGTCCTTAAACTGACGCAATTTCTTTCAGAGTTAAGCCAATAACAAACTCCGCTGATTGCGGATAACTGGCTATACTCATGAGCCAATTGTTTCTGATTGGCAATTTTTCTGCTTGGCCTGCGCCCTACACGTTCACCGTGGATGGGTTCTTTTTTTCTAGTGCGAGAATTTCATGAACTCACGTTATAAAGCTTCCGGCATTTTTATTTCTGCGCTGCTGTTGTCACTACTTGCTGCTTGCGGCGATAAAAAATCCGGTGCGCAGCCCGCAGGTGGCGGCGCCCCCCCTCCTGCTTCAGTTGCTGTGCTGACGATAGAGCCGGAGCAGCTGCCGATGGTGACTGAATTACCTGGTCGGCTGGAAGCCACACGTATCGCCGAGGTGCGCGCAAGGGTTGCTGGCATCGTGCAAAAACGAGTATTTAATGAAGGCAGTGAAGTCAGTGCAGGACAAGTGCTCTATCGCATAGATCCGGCGCCATTTCAGGCGGCATATAACAGTTCCGAAGCATTGCTGGCACGTGCAGAAGCCAATCTCAGCCTGGCCAACACTAAGCTCAATCGCTATCGCGGACTCGTTGAAAGTAATGCCATTAGCAAGCAAGAGTTTGATGATTTGCAAAGCGCGCAAAAACTCGCCTCTGCTGATGTCACTTCTGCGCGTGCTGCACTCGATGTCGCACGCTTGAATTTGTCCTACGCGACCGTTACCGCACCCATCTCGGGTCGGATAGGTCGCGCGCTGGTCACCGAGGGCGCATTGGTTGGTCAGGGTGATGCCACCAATCTGGCTTTAATTCAACAGCTCAATCCCATGTTTGTGACCCTCACACAATCGAGCGTAGAAATGCGACGTCTGCAGCAAACCATCGCGCAATCGAATAACAGTAAAGTCAAAGCCAAGCTGACGTTGATACTAGAAGATGGCACGCCCTACGATCAGCAAGGGCAACTACTGTTTTCAGATGTGACAGTGGACCCCAGCTCAGGCTCAGTGAGTTTGCGCGCGCAATTTCCCAACGCCAGAAATACACTTTTGCCTGGCACCTACGTGCGCGTCCGCTTGGAGCAAGGCGTACGTCCGGGCACCATCACGGTACCGCAACAGGCCGTCATGCGCACACCCGATGGTTCAATTGTGATGACAGTAAATGCAGAAGGTAAAGTGGCGCCTCGCCCAGTAAAAACTGACGGCGCATATGGCACCAACTGGATAGTGAGTCAGGGCTTGAAACAAGGTGACGTCATCATCGTGGAAGGTCTGCAAAAAGCCAAACCGGGCGCGACCGTCAAGGCCTCTCCATGGCAGCGTCCTGATCCTGCTGGCGCGGCACAACTGAAAAACTAAGGACATACTGCCATGGCAAAGTTTTTCATAGATCGCCCCATATTTGCATGGGTGATCGCCTTATTCATACTACTCGCTGGTGTATTGTCGATTCCGAATCTGCCGATATCGCAATATCCGCAGATTGCACCTCCAACCATTATTGTCACCTCCATCTATCCGGGCGCGTCTGCACAGACGGTGGACGAAAGCGTCACCAGTCTGATTGAGCAGGAAATGAACGGCGTAGAAAATATGCTCTACGTTGAATCGCAAAGTCAGTCGGATGGTCAGTCGCAGGTTTCTGTGTCATTCAAAACCGGCACCAATCCTGAGCTGGCTGCAGTCGATGTACAAAATCGTCTCAAGCGTATCGAAGCCCGTTTGCCGCAAGCAGTGGTGCAGCAAGGCGTGACGGTCACGCGGGCACGTAGCAATCTGCTGCTGTTTGCCAATCTGATTTCTACTGACGGCACGCATAGCCCGGTTGCCCTAGGTGACTATCTGGCCCGCAATGTCATTAACGAACTCAAGCGCGTCCCTGGTGTGGGCGTGGCACAGCTGTTCGGCACCGAGCGCGCCATGCGTATCTGGGTCGACCCTGACAAGCTAATGAGCTATAAGCTCACGCCCTCCGACGTTGCCGCTGCAGTGCGTGCACAAAACGCCCAATTTTCAGCCGGCATACTGGGTGACTTACCCGCCCCAGGCTCTCAACGCATCGCTACCTCCATCATCGTCACCGGGCAGCTCGCAACGGTAGAAGAATTTGGCAATATCGTATTGCGTGCCAATGCAAACGGCTCAACAGTTCGCATACGCGACATCGGCAGTGTGGAAATCGCCGGCCAGTCATACGGCTTTGCCGCACGCCTGAACGGTAAACCCATTGCAGCGGTAGGCGTACAACTCACACCAACAGCAAACGCACTGGAAACAGCCACGCTGGTGCGTAAAAAAATGGAAGAGCTTTCCAAATTTTTCCCGCCGGGTATGAGCTACGTCATTCCCTACGATACTTCGCTGTTCGTAAAAATCTCTATTGAAGAAGTCATCAAGACCCTGCTTGAGGCAGTGATACTAGTGTTTCTGGTCATGCTGCTGTTTTTGCAAAACATACGCTACACCTTGATTCCTGCCATCGTGGTGCCAATCTCGCTGATGGGCACTTTCGCGACCATGGCCGCGTTTGGTTACTCGATTAATGTGCTGACCATGTTTGGCATGGTGCTGGCAATTGGTATTCTGGTTGATGATGCAATCGTGGTCGTGGAAAACGTTGAACGCATCATGAGTGAAGAGGGGCTGTCGCCACGCGATGCGACCATCAAAGCCATGAAGCAGATCACCGGCGCCATCGTAGGCATTACGGCGGTACTGATTGCCGTATTCATACCCATGGCATTTTTCAGCGGCTCAGTAGGTGCGATTTATCGTCAATTCTCGCTCTCTATGGTTTCTGCAATGGTCTTCTCGGCCATCATGGCTTTAACTTTGACGCCAGCACTGTGCGCAACGATATTGAAACCGATTGATCCGAATCATCATGAGCGCAAGGGTTTCTTTGGTTTATTCAACCGATTCTTCAAAAGTACGGCGACGAATTATCAGAGCGGCGTAGCAAATATGCTGAAAAAAACTGGCCGCTACATGGCGCTGTATGGCGTCATCATTGCCTGCGTAGTGTGGATGGCTATGCGCATGCCGACTGCGTTCCTGCCGGCTGAAGATCAGGGCTATCTGCTCTCCAACGTACAACTGCCACCGGGCGCGAGTGCCGGTCGCACATTGACCGTGATGGAACAAGCAGAGCAATACTTCCTCAAGCAACCTGGCGTAGCCGGTGTCGTGTCTGTAACTGGTTATAGTTTTTCGGGTAACGGCCAAAATGGTGGTCTGTTGTTTGTGCCCTTGAAAGACTGGAACGAACGCAAGACGCCTGAGCTGGGTTCAGTCGATATGGCAACCAAGGCGCTGCGGCTGATGGGCATCATCAAGGATGCGATTGTGTTTACCGTCAATCCGCCAGCGATCCGTGAACTTGGTAATGCCACTGGTTTTTCGCTGCGGCTGCAAGACCGAACCGGACAAGGTCATGATGCCTTGTTAGCTGCGCGTAATCAGCTGCTGGGCATGCTCTCAAAAAGCACCATCATCAAGAGCGCGCGCCCTGAAGGCATGGAAGATTCACCACAACTGAAGCTGGAAATCGATCGTGATAAAGCCAACGCATTAGGGGTTTCACTGACTGAAATTAATTCGACACTGGCTGCCACTTTCGGCTCCACCTATGTCAATGATTTTCCAAATCTGGGTCGCCAGCAGCGCGTCATCGTGCAGGCAGAACCGAACAAACGCTTGATACCTGAAGATCTGGACAGATTATTTGCCCGCAGCGCACAAGGCAATATGGTGCCTTTCTCAGCTTTTACCCGCAGCCGCTGGGTAAACGGCCCGGTTCAACTCGTGCGTTTCAATGGCTATCCTGCGATGAAGCTGCAAGGTGACGCTGCACCTGGTTTTTCTTCAGGTGACGCGTTAGCAGAAATCGAAAAGCTGGTAGGTCAGCTGCCACCCGGCTTTGGCTATGAATGGGCAGGCCAGTCTTTTGAAGAAAAAGCTGCAGGCTCAGCCGCAGTTGCACTGTTTGCGCTATCACTGCTCGCGGTTTTCCTGGTACTGGCAGCGCTCTATGAAAGCACCACGATACCGGTGGCAGTATTGCTGGTCGTGCCACTAGGCGTATTGGGCGCATTGGCATTCACCATCTGGCGCGATATGCCGAACGATGTCTACTTCAAGGTCGGACTGATCGCCATCATCGGCCTCTCAGCCAAGAACGCGATTCTGATCATTGAGTTTGCAAAAGATTTGCAGGCGCAGGGCATGGATCTGGTTGATGCCACACTGGCTGCAGTCAAGCTGCGCTTTCGGCCCATCATCATGACTTCGCTGGCATTTATTTTAGGCGTGCTGCCACTGGTTATTGCTACTGGCGCAGGCTCGGCCAGTCAGCGCGCAATTGGTACGGGTGTCATGGGCGGCATGATTGCGGCAACCGTACTGGCGGTATTTTTTGTGCCAGTATTTTTTGTTGTTATACGCCGCATATTTAAAGGCAGTGAACGCCAGCGCAAACTTTACGCTGCACACTTGGAACAAAGTGAGACCAAAGAATGAAATCAAATAAAAAAAATGCACTGATATTTGCTCTGCCAGTAGCGGCAGCCTTAATGGCAGGATGTCAGTTTGTACCTGATTATTTCAAACCTTCCGCGCCTATTCCAGAAGCTTTTCCGGTTACAAATGAAAATGGCGCCAAAGCGGCATCCGATATAGGCTGGCGTGAATTTTTCAAAAATCCTGAGCTGCAAGAAGTCATTGCAGCTGCTCTTGCCAATAACCGGGATTTAAAAACCGCTGCGTTACAAATTGCAGAAGCACGCGCAATGTACGATATTCAGGAAGCTGACAAACTGCCTTCCATTAATGCGATTAGCGGTGTGACGCGATCGAGGCAACTGCTGGCAAGTTCTACACCGACAAATAGAACGGTGTATCAGGTGGGCGCTGCCATGACCGCCTTCGAACTTGATTTGTATGGTCGCATTAAAAATCTCTCTGCAGCTGCACTGGCTCAGTTTTTCGCCACCGAAGAAGCACATCATGCGGTGCAAATTCTGCTGGTCGGTGAAGTTGCCAAGGCATGGCTAAATGAGCGTGCATTATCTGAGCAGGTGCAACTGGCAACCCGCACACTAAAAGGTCGTGAAGAGTCATATGCAATAGTCAAAAAACGTTTTGATGCTGGCATCACCAACGCACTGGAATTACGTCAAAGCGAGTCGCTGGTGCAGTCCGCGCATGTTTCGCTGTTGAGCTTGAAAAGGCTACAGTCGCAAAGTGTGAATGCACTGGCGCTATTGGTTGGTAACAATGTCAAGATGCCTGCTGCAACTACCACACTCTCATCGAGCAACATCACCGCCGAAATAGGCGCGGGATTACCATCAGAATTGATTGCGCATCGCCCTGACATTCGCGCCGCCGAACAGCGTCTACGCGCACTGCAGGCAAATATTGCCGCAGCGCGTGCTGCATTTTTCCCGCGTATTTCTCTGACTGCAGGCTTGGGTCTGGCCAGCACGGATATGTCGAATCTATTCTCCGGTAATGCCAATACCTGGAGTTTTGCGCCGCTGATCTCGCTGCCAATTTTTGATGGCGGTCGCAATAAAGCGAGTTTAAATCTGGCGCAAGTGCGCAGCGAAATCGCCGTGACCAACTATGAAAAAACCATACAAATTGCATTTCGTGAAGTAGCCGATGCATTGGCAGCGCGCGCCATGCTAAGCGAAGAAATCGCAGCCCAGCAAGCCGTACAAAAATCGCAATCTGAGAGATTAGAATTAGCACAGGCTCGCTACAAAAATGGTATAGCCAATTATCTGGAAGTACTCGACGCGGAACGCGAGCTGTTTGCTGTTGAGCAGCAATTGCTCCAGGGGAGACTCTTGAAACTGACCAATGCGATTGATTTATATCGCTCGCTGGGTGGTGGCTTGAATGAAGTAAGTAAGTAAATAATTAAGCTGAAATGCAATAAGCGCTGTGGCGGCGCTTATTAAAATCTGCTTATTCAATATATTTTTTCAGAGAATTTTCAAATAATTTTTTTAAGCGCCAGCATAATCTTTTCTGTGGCGCCACGATTTTTTGCAGAAAAATTAAGCGCCTGCTGAGACATCTCAGCACAGATCGCCTCTGAATGAATAATCCGCGTAGCCTCACCTAACATCTGCGCGGCATCCGCAACACGCAACGCAGCGCCTGCAGC
>CAIVDH010000075.1 GCA_903904635.1 uncultured Burkholderiales bacterium
ATAGTAATGGTCATAGGCCCAACACCGCCGGGCACTGGGGTAATCCATCCGGCTACATTCAGCGCGCCGGCATAATCAACATCACAACATAGTTTGCCTGCATCGTCGCGGATCATGCCCACATCAATCACCACCGCACCCGGTTTGATCATATCGGCTGTGACGATGTCGCGCTTGCCGGTAGCCACAACGAGAATGTCAGCATCGCGCGTATGGTGGCCGAGATCACGTGTCTTGGAATTGCAGATGGTGACAGTAGCGCCTGCTTGCAAGAGCAGCATGGCCTGCGGTTTGCCCACAATATTGGACGCGCCAACCACCACAGCATGCGCGCCGCGCACCGGGTAGTCGATAGATTCCAGCATTTTCATGACCCCATAAGGCGTACAAGGGCGAAATAGCGGCTGACCTGTCATTAACAGACCCGCATTACTAATGTGAAAACCATCCACATCTTTTTCTGGTGCGATCGCTTCGATCACTTTATGTGCATCGATATGCGCAGGCAGTGGCAGCTGCACCAGAATGCCATTAATTTTTGGATCGGCATTTAGCGCATCCACACGCGCCAGCAGCGCTTCCTCGCTGAAATCGGCTTCATATTTTTCAAACACGGAATAGATACCGTTTTCTTCACAGGCCTTGATCTTGTTGCGTACATAAACCTGCGATGCGGGACTATCGCCCACCAGAATCACGGCCAGCCCGGGCTGTTTGCCTTTGGTTTTGAGCGCCGCGGCGCGTTGCGCCACTTCGGCGCGTAACTGAGTTGAAAGCAGGTTACCGTTAATGATTTGAGCTGACATGGCGTGTTCAATCTTGATTGGGTTAGTAAGAAAAACTGCTGAAGACAGATTATAAGGCGCTCACCAATTGATGCTGGCCAAAGCATGCGCTTTCCCTGTTTTTTAATGCCTCGTTCAAAGCTACAGTAAGCGCCCTGTGGAAATTAACACACGTTTATTTTTCATAATATGAAATCACGTATCGTATTTTGAAAATTAAAAAAGACCTGATAAACTTCGGTTTCGCTTGGAAAGTGCGCCAGATACCCTGTATGGTTAGGCTGGGCGTCCAATAAGAACCAGCCGGTAAAAAAACAGAAGGAGACATGATCATGTCAGCACAGATAGACGTAATCCTGGCGCAGGCCGCCAACGACCCTGACGCGATGGAAACACAAGAGTGGCTCGATGCACTGGAATCAGTGCTGGATCAGGAAGGCCCAGAGCGCGCACATTACTTACTTGAGCGCATGGTCGACCTGGCGCGCCGCCGCGGTGCCCATATCCCTTTTTTCCAGCAATACCGCTTACGTCAACACCATCCCCGCGCATCTGGGTGAACACTGCCCCGGCAATCTGGAGTTGGAAGAGCGTCTGCGTTCCTACATGCGCTGGAATGCCATGGCCATGGTGGTTAAGGCAAATCGTGCCGATGGCGATCTGGGTGGTCATATCTCCAGCTTTGCCTCGCTGGCCAATATGCTGGGCATAGGCTTTAATCATTTCTGGCATGCACCAACCGAACATCACGGTGGCGACTTGCTCTACATTCAGGGTCACTCTTCACCCGGCATTTATGCCCGCGCCTTTTTAGAGGGCCGGCTTACCGAAGACCAAATGCTCAACTTCCGACGTGAAGTCGATGGCAAAGGTTTATCTTCTTATCCGCATCCCAAATTAATGCCAGATTTCTGGCAGTTCCCGACTGTGTCTATGGGGTTGGGGCCTTTAATGGCGATTTATCAGGCACGTTTTCTGAAATATCTGCATGCACGTCAGATTGCTGACACCGCGCCACGTAAAGTCTGGGCTTTCTGCGGCGATGGTGAGATGGATGAGCCGGAATCCATGGGCGCAATTGGCATGGCCGGTCGCGAAATGCTGGACAACCTGATCTTCGTGGTCAACTGTAATCTGCAGCGCTTAGATGGCCCCGTGCGCGGTAACGGGAAAATCATTCAGGAACTCGAAGCCGATTTCCGTGGCGCTGGCTGGAATGTGATTAAAGTTATCTGGGGTCCGGGCTGGGATGATCTGCTCGCGCGTGACAAAGAAGGCATTTTGCAGCGGGTAATGATGGAGACCGTGGATGGCGAATATCAGAACTACAAAGCCAAAGACGGCGCCTATGTGCGCAAACATTTCTTTGGCAAGCATCCAAAATTATTAGAGATGGTCGCTAACATGTCGGATGACGACATCTGGCGCCTGACACGTGGTGGTCATGATCCGCATAAAATTTATGCAGGCTTTAAATCTGCGCAAGAACACAAAGGTCAGCCTACCGTGTTGTTAGTCAAAACCGTCAAAGGTTATGGCATGGGCAAATCCGGTGAAGCGCGCAACACCGCGCATCAGACCAAAAAACTCGATGACGACGCCATACGCGAAATGCGCGACCGTTTCGGTATTCCCGTATCCGACGAACAGTTGCATGACGTGCCGTTCTACGTGCCTGCTGCGGACTCACCAGAAATTCAATATCTGCATGAGCGTCGCAAACAACTGGGCGGCTATTTGCCGCAACGTCGTCGTAAAGCAGACGACACATTGAAGGTGCCGCCACTAGAAACATTCAAGGCCGTGCTGGATGCCACCGCAGAAGGTCGCGAGATCTCCACCACACAAGCCTATGTGCGCATGCTCACCATATTGCTGCGTGATGCCACACTGGGTCAGCGCGTTGTACCTATTTTGGTTGATGAAGCGCGCACCTTTGGCATGGAAGGATTGTTCCGTCAGATAGGTATTTTCAGTCAGCAGGGGCAGCTCTACGAGCCAGTCGATAAAGATCAGGTCAGCTACTACCGAGAAGATAAAGCAGGGCAGATACTGCAAGAAGGTATCAATGAAGCCGGTGCCATGAGTTCATGGATAGCCGCAGCGACTTCCTACTCGACTAACAACCGGGCAATGATTCCGTTTTATACCTTCTACTCCATGTTCGGTTTGCAGCGCATAGGCGATCTGGCATGGGCAGCGGGCGACATGCGTGCACGGGGCTTTCTGCTCGGCGGCACAGCAGGACGCACCACGCTAAATGGTGAAGGTTTGCAGCATGAAGATGGTCATAGCCATGTATTGGCTTCAACCATTCCTAACTGCATGCCTTACGACCCAACCTTCGCACATGAAGTAGGCGTGATCTTGCATGACGGCTTAAAACGCATGATAGAAAATCAGGAAGATGTGTTTTATTACATCACGCTGATGAATGAAAATTACAGCCACCCCGGACTGCAGCCCGGTCAGGAAGAAGGCATACTCAAAGGCCTGTATCGCCTCAAGGCCAGCAGCAAAAAAACCAGACATCGTGTCCAGCTAATGGGCTCCGGTACCATCTTGCGCGAAGTGATTGCAGCAGCAGAATTGCTAGAGCAAGACTGGGACATCGCGGCTGATATCTGGTCAGCACCTTCATTCACATTGCTGGCGCGAGATGGGCAAGATGCGGAGCGCTGGAATCTGCTCAACCCTGAAAAACCAACCCGTGTCGCTTACGTCACACAAAGTCTGGCAGGCAGCGAAGGTCCTGTCATAGCAGCCACGGATTACATGCGCACCTATGCTGAACAAATACGTGCGTTCATGCCTAAAGGCCGCAGTTATAAAGTATTGGGCACCGATGGATTTGGTCGTTCCGATACACGTGCCAAGCGCGAGTTTTTTGAAGTGAATCGTTATTTTGTGACGATCGCTGCGCTTAAATCTTTGGCTGATGCGGGCAGCATTAATGTTGCTTTGGTTAGCAAGGCCATAGAAAAATACGGCATCGATACCAACAAGCCTAATCCAGTTACGCAGTAACGTACGTATTTACTTACACAGTAACGCCTTAAAAATAAATTAACTAAATTCGTCTCCCAATATTTGGGAGACGAACGGAGCGCACCATGAGCCTGATTGAAATAAAAGTCCCTGATATTGGTGATTTCAAAGAAGTTGAAGTCATCGAGTTATTGGTCAAACCCGGTGATACCGTAAAAGCAGAACAATCGCTCATTACCGTTGAGTCCGATAAAGCCAGTATGGAAATACCCAGCAGCCATGCTGGTGTCGTTAAAGAACTGAAAATAAAAATCGGCGACAAGGTCGCTGAAGGTTCACTGATGTTGATACTAGAGGCGAGTGAAAATGCTGCTGCGCCTGTTGCAGTTGCTGCCGCTCCTGCTGCGGTTTCCGCCGCTGCACCTGCGCCTGCAGCTGCAACTGCTTCCGCATCAGTTGCAGCTGCACCCGCTGCGATAGCCGCGCCTGTGCCTGCTGCATCATCATCCCTAAATCAACCCGGACAAAAATCCCACGCCTCACCCTCCATACGCAAGTTCGCAAGAGAATTGGGTGTAGATCTGTCGCGTGTTAAAGGCAGCGGCCCCAAAGGTCGCGTGATACTGGAAGATGTACACGGATTTGTAAAAGGCGTCATGCAAAACGACAGTGCGGTGGCTGGTACTGCAGTTGCAACTGGTGCTGGTTTATCTGGCGCCGGTCTGTCATTGCTTCCATGGCCGTCACTGGATTTTTCAAAATTTGGTGCTACCGAATTATTACCACTCTCACGCATCAAAAAAATCAGCGGCCCCAATCTGCATCGTAACTGGGTGATGATTCCGCACGTGACCCAATTCGATGAAGCCGATATCACCGAGCTGGAAGAATTCCGCAAGAGCAGTAACGACGCACTGGCCAAGTCTGGTGTAAAGCTGACCATGCTGGCGTTCGTTATCAAATCCAGCGTCGCTGCACTGAAAAAATTCCCTGCATTTAATGCCTCGCTCGACGCCAATGGCGAAAACCTCATCTTGAAGCAGTACTACAACATCGGCTTTGCTGCAGATACACCGAATGGTCTGGTTGTACCCGTCATCAAAAATGCAGACCAAAAAGGTATCGCCGACATCGCCAGAGAAATGGGCGAACTCTCCGCGCAAGCACGCGACGGTAAACTCAAACCGGCCGACATGCAGGGCGCAAGCTTTACGATTTCTTCATTAGGCGGCATAGGTGGTACTGCATTTACACCCATCATCAATGCACCTGAAGTGGCCATATTGGGTTTATCTAAAGCGTCTATCAAACCCGTGTGGGACGGCAAGCAGTTTGCGCCGCGCCTGATGATGCCGCTGTCACTCTCTTATGATCATCGCGTAATTGATGGCGCAATGGGTGCGCGCTTCACCGTTTATCTGGCTGATGTATTGGCCGACATGCGTAAGACCTTGCTCTAAACGCACGATGACTACTTGCGTTGTTGTCAGAAAAAACAAGGAAATCGCCATCGCTGCCGATAGCTTAGTCACCTTTGGTGACACTAGGCTGTCGCATGCGTATGAAGCCAATGAAAAAATCTTTCAGATAGGCGCATCCTATATTGCGTTAGCAGGCACCACCGCCCATTTTCCAGTCATGCGCAAGCTGCTTACCGATATGGGCGAAGAATGTTTGCTCGATACACGCGATGCAGTGTTTGAAACCTTTACGCGCGTGCATCAGATATTGAAAGAAAAATATTTTCTCAATATCAAAGAAGAAGAAGACGATCCTTATGAATCTTCGCAAATCACCACCCTGAGTGCCAACCCACATGGCATCTTCGGTGTGTATTCCTATCGCGAAGTATTTAGTTTCGATCGTTTCTGGGCGATCGGTAGCGGCAAGACATTTGCATTGGGTGCCATGTATGCGGCCTATGACACGCTGACATCAGCACGCGCCATAGCCGAGCTGGGTGTTAGTGCAGGTGCTGAGTTTGATAAGAGCTCATCGCTGCCTTGCAAGATTAATAGTTTCTCGATGAAATAAGAACGACGGAGAAAAAACATGAGTTTGGTAGAAATCAAAGTGCCTGATATAGGCGACTTCAAAGAAGTCGAAGTTATAGAATTACTCGTCAAGCCCGGTGACACCGTCAAGCTTGATCAGTCACTCATCACCGTCGAGTCCGACAAAGCCAGCATGGAAATACCTTGCAATCAGGCCGGTGTTATCAAAGAACTGAAAGTAAAAATCGGCGACAAGGTTGCTGAAGGTTCGCTTCTTTTATTGTTAGAGCCAGCCACAGAAGCTGCGACTACACCTACTGCTGCACCATTAGCCTCTGTACCGGCAGTTGCAGCAGTATCGCCAACATTAACCAAGTTACCAACAGCAGCAGCACCACAGGCTGCCACATACACAGGCAAAGCCGATATCGTATGCGACACCCTGGTATTAGGCGCCGGCCCCGGCGGATATACCGCTGCATTTCGCGCAGCAGACCTAGGGCAAAAAGTTGTATTGGTAGAACGCTACGCTACCCTAGGTGGTGTTTGCTTAAACGTAGGTTGCATCCCTTCCAAAGCATTGCTGCATGCCGCCAAGGTGATTACCGAAGCTGAAGAGATGTCGCACTTTGGCGTAAAAATGTCCAAGCCTGAAATAGAACTCGATGCGCTGCGTGGATGGAAAGACAGCATCATTAAAAAACTCACAGGCGGATTATCAGGGCTGGCCAAAGCACGCAAGGTGCAAGTCGTGCATGGCAAAGCAGCATTTACTTCACCCACCACACTCACCGTTGAAACCGCTGAAGGCAGCAAGGTCATCGCATTTCGCAACGCCATTATTGCAGCCGGTTCATCCGTCGTAAAAATACCCGGCTTTCCCTATGATGACCCGCGCCTGATTGATTCAACAGGCGCACTCGAATTACGCCAGATCCCTAAGCGCATGTTAGTCATAGGTGGCGGCATCATAGGCTTGGAAATGGCCTGCGTTTATGATGCATTGGGCAGCAAAGTAAGCGTTGTTGAATTCGCTGACGGGCTCATACCGGCAGCAGACCGCGACATCGTCAAGCCACTCCAAAAGCGCATAGAAAAACGCTACGAAGCCATATACCTAAAAACTAAAATTACCAAACTCGAAGCGCGCGCCAATGGCTTGCTGGCTAGTTTTGAAGGCGCCTCCGCACCGGCTGAACCGCAGCTTTATGACATGGTATTAATGGCAGTGGGTCGTCGCCCAAATGGCAAAGACATCGGTGCGGAAAAAGCCGGCGTCATTGTCAATGAGCGCGGTTTCATACCCGTAGACAAACAGCTGCGCACGAATGTGCCGCATATCTTTGCCATTGGCGATATTTGTGGCGACCCTATGCTGGCCCACAAAGCGACCAATGAAGCCAAAGTGGCAGCAGAAGTCATCGCTGGACACAAAGTTGAATTTGATGCAATGACGATACCTTCAGTGGCCTATACCGACCCCGAAATCGCCTGGATGGGTTTGACAGAGACCGAAGCCAAAGCAAAAGGCATCCCGTTTGAGAAAGCCAGTTTCCCCTGGGCGGCTTCAGGCCGTGCACTTGCCATGGGTCGTGATGAAGGCGTCACCAAACTGCTATGGGATCCGGAAACTAAGCGCATCATTGGTGCCGGTATCGTCGGCGTGAACGCCGGTGAATTGCTGGCAGAAACTGTGCTGGCAATGGAGATGGGCGCTGATCTGGAAGATTTGGCGCTGACAGTACATGCGCATCCAACCTTGTCAGAGACGCCGATGTTTGCTGCTGAAATGGGTTTGGGGAGTATTACGGATTTGTATTTGCCAAAGAAATAAGCATGATGAGGATATGCAAAGTTGTTATGGCATATTCTCTTCCTTAAGAAATTTTACAGGCGCTCATAATAAAATGGATCTTTATTTTGGTCGTAATTACCGTTTTCATCCAACGGTAGATCGAAATTAATTTCATTTTCAATTGCCCGTGCGATTGAATTTCTTTTTTCTTTTTCATTGAAATTTGAACTATTTTCTTTCGCTAAATTTTTTTCCGTAATAAATTTTAGAGCAGCATCATATTTTTGTGTTTTTGAAAGTAA
>CAIVDH010000076.1 GCA_903904635.1 uncultured Burkholderiales bacterium
AAAATCAATTGGGGTTGCTGCATGAGTAGGCGCGCGATGGCCACTCGTTGTCTTTCACCGCCAGACAGTTTATCAGTGCGAAGTTGCGCATACTCGGTAAGGCCGACCGCGGCTAACGCTGCGTGCGCAAGTTGAATTTCAACTTGCGGATAATAGCCGAACAAACTACGCCAGCTTTTATAGCGCCCTAAACAACCAATCAACACATTATCAATTGCACGAAGCCGTGCCACCTGATGCAATCCCTGCAGCACTTGACCTATCTCACTACGTAATGCGCGAAGATTTTCAGTATCCATACGTTCATGCAAAGACCGACCAAGCACAGTCAGCTTGCCTGAAGTTGGTGGCATAAATCCCGTTAATAGTTTTAAGAGCGTAGATTTACCAGCGCCGTTATGACCAACTATCGCAATTCGTTCACCATTCACAATTGATAACTCAGGTATGTCTAATATTGTTCGCCCGTCGATGATGCAACGCAGATTTTCAATTTTAATCACATGCACATTCATAACAATGCCCTGCGTATGCGACGACTTAACGCATCAAATGATGTCACCAGAATAAACACAACAATTAAGACCGTAGATAATCTTCCCCACTGAAATAAAGACGTCGCTTCCGTAATTAACTGACCCAATCCGCCGGCGCCGATAATGCCGAGGATAGTTGAGTCTCGAATATTGAATTCCCAAATATAAAGATGGCTGGATACAAACTGTGGCAACACTGCAGGTAAGACCGCATGAGAAAAAACCTGCGGCGCATTCGCCCCAACGCTACGAACTGCATTAATCGATCCCATATCGATTGACTCAATTGCCTCGGCAAAAAGCTTGCCGTAAGTTCCCATAGAGTGGAAAGCAATTGCCAGTATGCCGGCCGTTGGCCCCAGCCCAATAATGCCGACTATGACCAACCCAAATACCAGAGTGTGTATAGAGCGGGCAATATCCAGAGTGGTCTTTGCAGCCAGCGACATAAAATAAGGTGCACCCAAATTTCTGGCAGCCAGTATGGCCAGTGGCAGTGCGAGCAAAGCACCGAGCAATGAACCCAGTGTGGCAATGCAGATCGTGGCCCAGGTTGCTCTGGCCACACCACCAAGATAACTGGCTTCGACCTGCTGACGATTCTCTACTCTAAGCAGCGTGCCGTCATCGCTGCGATATTCCAGACGCTGATCACCAAACCATACATCGAGGAAACTGGGGTAAGAAAATTCTTTGGCAGTCTTTATAAAATTAGCGACGGGATTACGCCCCATCGAGAGCTCATTATCCACAGCAAACGTGGCAACACAGCTCACAATTAAAATAATATAAGCGCAGGTAAGCAGCGCAAAACCCAACCGGCGGGATGTGTCCACGCTATGTTTATCATGCATTATTATTTTGCCTGCAGCTTACCTGTTGCCAAACCGGCGTCACGTATGGCCTTATAAAAAGTATTATCTTTACTGACAAAGCCGGTGTAATGCGGTGGCATGAGATCAGGCTTAGATTTTAAATTTTCAGCTATACCTTCCAGCGCCGCCTGAAGCTTGGCCACTAATGCTTTATCGGCATACAGTGTTTTACTGATAGCAAATGCATCATTGGGTAGTGGTGATGATTGCCATATAACGACAGACTGACTCGCTTTGATCAGCCCCTGCTCTATCATCATATTGCGGTTACGGTTGTAATCAGCACCGGCATCGATATTGCCTTGCGTGACCTGCGTTTCTATTGCTTGATGCGACGTATGAATAATCTTGGAAAAATACGTTTCAGGGTTAATACCTTGCGTCATAAAAAAATGAAACGGAATCAAGAATCCTGAGGTAGAGCCTTTGTCGCCAAACGCAAAGGTCTTACCCTTAAGATCAGCAATGGATTTAATCCCAGACTGCGGATGGGTAATAAATATCGAGTAATACTCCGGCTTGCCATCATAAAGCGTTGTGGATATTACTTGCGCACCAGACTGATGATTGGCCAGCACGTATCCCCAGGGGCCCAATAAAGCGATATCAGTCTCGCCATTGGCTAATGACTTTGCCAGCCCTTCCCAGCTATCAACTGTTTTTAATTCAACCGGACGATTTAGCTTTGCAGCCAGATAATTAGCTAATGGCCGATATGTCGCATCATTTTTATCTTTATCAGGCTGGAACATGCCGACCCCAAATTTTAAGGGTGGCTCAGATGCCCATGCAGTCATCGCGAGCAGTGCGAAGAGGGAAAACGCAAAGCTTTTAAATAATGCTTTCATTTTTACTCCTGAAGTTTTTTGATTAACCTGTAAGTGCAGCAGTTATCGTGCCAGACAGGTGGCCCCATAGAAATAGCTCGCGGTAGCGTGGGCTTGGTTAGAAATTAATTAAATCGCATGTTTGTTATGTCCGTCACATTAAATAGGAACAAGTGTCACTAAAAATGAGTTACAGGTGTAACAAATAAAAAAATATTTTTATGTAAATAAATTATCGAGCTGGCAAAGCATGCCCCGAGCTGACCCATTTTTTAAAACCTGCAGCGGCCAGTGCTGCATATTCTTCTCTGACTTTATTAGGAATTATTTTCGGGATGATAGGTATATACGCGTAGTTTTCACCTTGTACACGAAAACCTTCAAACCAAGCTCCACATAAAACAGCTTCTTCCTGCAGCGCGTCTTGCCGGCTAACATAGTTTTCGGTAATTTCTGTGACGATTAAATCTCGCCGGATTTTTATATCGGCAGATGAGACTGCGGTATTTTTTTCATTTGCATAAACCTTAGTAAAATTTAGCGCAATATCTTGGATGATTTTCTCGCTAGTTTTATCGCTACCCGCAGTGCCTGCAATTACAAAATAAAGTGCTGAGCAACGTATTGCTTGTGTTTCTATTTTCGAATCTTGCGCACTGGCTGAAAATAGAAATACTGCATTTATCAATATAAAGAATGCATAAGTCCTTATTTTTTTTGCAGGCATTTTTTCTC
>CAIVDH010000077.1 GCA_903904635.1 uncultured Burkholderiales bacterium
ACCAGTAAATGAGCCGGGCCCCATACCAAAGGCCAGCGCATCGCATGCTTGTAGCGTGATACCGGCTTCCTGTATCAAATCCTGCAACATAGCCAGTACCGTCATAGAATGCGTTTGCGCTCCCGATGACTCGCGCATACTGATTCTGCCATTGCATAGCAGGGCGACAGAGGCAAGCTCCGTGGAGGTTTCAATTGCAATGATGGTAGGCATGATGATCAGCACAACAAAAATACAAAAAATAGTCTGCCATTTTAACCTGCGACCGCAGTGCAGGCTTTGTCACTTCCGGCATACAGGCTTGCTACGGTAAAATAGCTTTATGCCTAGTTTATTTCTAGTACCCGAAAACTTCCCTCAATTATCCACTGCACTTGCAGAAGATAAATGGATCGTGGCCAGCCTGTGCGCTGCATGGTGTGATGTCTGTAAACAATATCGCGCCGGCTTTGATGCACTTGCCGATCAGCATACGAACCAGCAATTCGTCTGGATAGATATAGAAGATCAGGCCGATTTAGTAGGCGATCTGGACGTGGAAAATTTTCCGACCATACTCATACAACGTGGTGACATCGTCGTGTTTTACGGCACCATGATCCCTGAGCCGAGTCAGGTTGCCCGTCTGCTGCAGGCACAAATTGAACGCACACAAGATGAACTTATGCGCGAAGCAGCCAGCACACCCGAGCGCCAGAACTGGCAACGCGAATATAACTTGCGCAGTCGCCTGGCCGATCTAGCTTCCTGATAGCGCAATACAGCAAGCGCTATCAATGCAGTTCAGCTGAGTTTAAGAGGCAAACTACGCAAGCGTTTACCAGTTAATGCAAAGATGGCATTGGCAACCGCTGGTGCCACTGGCGGCGTACCCGGCTCACCCACACCCTCTGGCGCTTCTTCACTATCAATTAACACCACCTCTATTTGCGGCGAACCTTTCATGCGCAATAACGGATAGTCATTAAAATTTTTCTGTACGACCCGACCATCAAGTATCGTTATTTCGCCCATCAAAGCAGCAGTTAATCCTTACATCACACCGGATTCAATTTGCTGACGTACCACATCAGGATTAATCACTCTGCCGCAATCAACCGCGCAGGTGATTTTTTCTACATGAATCTGCGTACCTTCTATAAACACCTCGGCCACTTCGGCCACGATACTGCCGAATGACTGATGCAACGCCACACCATGCGCACGGCCTGCAGCAGGCTGACCCGCTTTCGCAACAGCAGCATTTAATACTGCCAAATGACGTGGATGATTTTTCAGCAATCTGCGTCTGAAATCTATACTGCTCACGCCAGCTGCCTGCGCAATTTCATCTATAAAACTCTCTTTGAAAAATGCATTATGCGAATGACCTACCGAACGCCAGGTACCAAGCGGCACGGCTGAATCAACGATCACATGCGCCATATGCTGATTGGGAAATTCATAGCAAAGGTCAAACAAACCTTCGATCGTCGTTTTGTCAGGACCGACTTGCGGCAAACCAAATGCACGCTGCATTAACTGATGCACTGGTGCGCCAGAGGTAGATTTACTTTGATAGGCTACTACATTACCTTTGTCATCCAGCGCTGCATCGAGTTGAGCAATCGCGGCTGGTCGATAAAAATCATGTGCCATATCGTCTTCACGCTGCCAGACTAATTGCACCGGCGCGCCTTTGGTTTGGAGCGCGATCGCCACTGCCTGTCGCACCATATCCGTTTCAAGCCGGCGACCAAAGCCACCACCCAGATAAGTCATATGCAGTGTGACATCGTCTTCACTAATGCCTACGGCCTTGGCTGCTGAGCTCACTGCGATAGAGGGCACCTGAGTTGGCACCCAGATTGTTAATTTGCCGTCTTTAAATTGCGCTGTGCAATTGACTGGCTCCAGCGCGGCATGCGCCAAAAACGGTGCCGTATATTGTGCGCTCACCTCCAATGCTGGCTTTATGCCATTTGCAATATCGCCTTGCTGATAATAGGTAAAGCCTGATTCCTGCTCGAGTTTATTTTTTAATTCTGCTGCAATTACTGCGCTCGACAGTTTGGCATGTTCACCACCATCCCACACCACGGCAAGTTTCGATACTGCCTGCTTGGCCTGCCACCAGCTGCGGGCAATCACGGCAACGCTGGCCGGTGTGCCAGCCTGATTAGCTGCGATCTGAACCACCCCCGTAACACCAGGCATGCTGGTTATGCCTGCCGCATCAAATGATTGCAATTTGCCGCCAAATACCGGACACATGGCCACAGCCGCATACAACATGCCGGGCAGCTTAATATCCATGCCAAATTGCGCGCTACCATCGACTTTGGCGGCGTTATCTCGCCTCTGCTGTGTCTTGCCAATTATTTTGTAGGTAGCAGGGTCTTTCAGGTTGAAATCGACTGGCTTGGTTGCTGCTGCGCTGGCAACGAGCTCACCATAGCCTGTGCGTTTGCCGCTTTTATGCAAAACAAAACCGGCATCAGTCGTGCATTCAGCAGCCGGTACTTTCCAAGCCTGCGCCGCCGCAGCGATCAGTCTTGCGCGCGCCGCTGCGCCAGCTTCACGCATGGGCTGCCAGCTATCTTTCATGCTTGATGAACCGCCTGTGACCATCACGCCGAATTCACGCGAGCCTTTTTTTGCCAGCCATTGCACACTGCGTTTTAGCGCGCCTCTGTCATCCGGATGAAAAGGCAAGCTATCAGCAAGCATGCTGGTATCACCATAAATTTTATCGATCGGTGCCTGAAAAATATCAACCATAGTCAGCGGCACATCGAGCTCTTCTGCCACCAGCATAGGCAAAGCAGTCGTCACGCCCTGCCCCATCTCACTTTTTGCCATCGCTACGCTCACTTTGCCATCAGGCGCAATCATGACCCAGCCATTCAGTGCAATCTCTCCTTTGGTTGCAGGCAAATCATGCCCGGCAAACAGCCGCTGACGTGGCGGCATAAAGCCCCAACCCACCACCAGCGCACCTGTCAGGCCTAAGCCACCGAGAATAAACCGACGACGGCTGGAAAATTTAGCGACTTTGTTTTGCATCTGAGAGTTCTTTCGCCTTGAAGATTTAAAAATAGATTCATGTCATGCTAGCTGAAATGACGTGATACGGTAGCCTGGGATTTTTTATATGACGCAAAGTTTTTTTCAATCGTTCATCTTGCTGCTGCTCGTCACCGATCCATTTGGCAATATCCCTTTATTTGTCAGCGCATTAAAACAGGTTGCACCAGAACGCAGAGCCCGCGTAGTGGTTCGTGAATGCGGGATCGCTTTTGTACTGCTACTGATTTTTATGTTTTTCGGCCATTATTTTTTGGCAGCACTGAAATTGAGTGAAATATCACTGCGCATAGGCGGTGGGGTGATTCTGTTTCTGATTGCGCTGCGCATGGTTTTCCCTCAGCCCGGGGGCATATTTGGTAGCAGCGACACAGACAAAAATGTCGAACCCTATATTGTGCCGCTCGCCATTCCGGCGCTGGCAGGACCTTCAGCTTTAGTGACCGTACTGCTGTTTTCTTCGCAGGGCCAAATGGCCATAGGCTGGTATGTAGCCGTACTATCGCTGGTTGCACTGAGCTGGCTTGCCGTGCTGTTAAGCGCAGAACGTTTACAGCGCGTACTGGGTCCGCAACTGATTACGGCGTTTGAACGGCTCATGGGGCTGATACTGACAGCGATATCTATTGAAATGTTGTTAGGCGGAATAAAGGCCTATGTTACGGCTTTTCAGGTCACACAATAATTACAATAAATACAGATTTCCGCTGAATCCATCTTATTATTGCGTTTTAGTCATAAATCTAAGCAGTCATGGATCAATTCAAGCAGATTTCGACTTTTGTTGAAGTCATCAACAAAGGCAGCCTCTCCGCCGCTGCACGTGCTGAAGGTATAGCGCCTGCCATGATAGGACGTCGGCTTGATGCGCTGGAAGCCAGACTAGGCGTTAAACTTTTGCAGCGCACCACCCGCAAAATTGTCCTGACCAACGAAGGCGCTGCTTTTCTTGAAAATTGCCAGCGCATCCTGCTTGATCTGGAAAATGCAGAATCTCAGGTGTCCGAGCGCAGTGCACGTCCTAGCGGGCACCTCAACATCTCCGCTCCGGCCGGATTCGGACGGCAACATGTCGCGCCACTCTTGCCGTCTTTTCTGTCTGAGCACAGAGAAGTCAGCGTCACGCTAAATTTGAATGATCGCGTAGTAGACCTCATCGGTGAAGGCATAGATGTTGCCATTCGCATCGCAGACTTGGCAGATTCAAACCTGATAGGCGTCAAGCTGGCAGACAATAAACGCGTAGTGGTCGCTTCTGCTGATTATTTGAAAAAGCATGGCAAACCAAATTCACTCGATGAACTCTCGCGCCATAATTGTCTGGCTATTTCCAGCGATGGTAGTCAGCGCGGCTGGACCTTCCGGCAAAATGGTAAAAACGTCACATTTAAAGTTCAGGGCAATATGGTCTGTAATGATGGCGCCGTTTTACATGACTGGGCACTCGCCGGACGCGGACTAGCTTGGCGTTCCATTTGGGAAGTCGGTACTGAAATTGAATCAGGAAAACTGCTCACGGTGCTGGACGAGTTCGCAGCGCCGGGCAATGATATTTATGCCGTTTTTTTGCCCAGCGCCAGCATTTACCATTGCGCATACGATCGTTTGTTGACTTCCTGCGGCGAGCATTTGCAGAGGCAGATTATTTGCGTCGTTAGAGAGCTACGGTAAAAATAGAGGCCAAAAAAAATCCCCGCCGAGGCGAGGATTTTTACAGCGAAAAAATTTATCCGATAAATCGGAATAAATTTAAACAGGCTGAATGTTCGAAGCTTGCTTGCCTTTAGGACCAGTGGTCACGTCGAACTGCACGCGCTGGTTTTCCTGCAGGGATTTGAAGCCGCTAGACTGAATAGCTGAGAAGTGAGCGAACAGATCTTCGCCGCCTTCATCAGGTGTGATAAAGCCAAAACCTTTGGAGTCATTGAACCATTTAACTGTACCAGTTGCCATTACATTTCCTATCTTAGTAAGTTGCGCGGGAAGTCCCGCTATTAAGCGTCTCAACCAAGTAAGGAATTACAGACTGATACTGCACCACTGCTACTCGAATCTCAACGTCCCAGCAGTATACTGGATAAGTTGTCTATTAGACTGCTATCGTTAAATAATTTGACATATATCGTCTTTGCGAGATAGTACCTTGATTTTACAGGGACTAGTTTTTAGCTGAATCGCCAGAGTACCCCTGCAATGACTGGCTAAATCGCATATAGTCTAACTCGCTATCCTAACTGATAAGAAATTCATGAAATTTGATGTTGCCATCGTGGGCAGCGGTCTGGCTGGCTTGTCAGTCGCGCTGCACTTGGCCGAAAACAGAAAAATAGCCGTCATTTCCAAACGCGCCTTGCGCGATGGTGCGAGTGACTGGGCGCAAGGTGGTATCGCAGCTGTATTGGACTCAACCGACAGTTATGACGAGCATGTCGCAGACACCTTAATCGCGGGTGCAGGTCTGTGTGATGAAGCCGCAACACGCTATATCGTGGAAAACGGCAGGCATGCAATTGACTGGTTAATAGCGCAGGGCGTGCCTTTTACCCGAGACGAAAATGCCGAACTGGGCTATCACCTGACACGCGAAGGCGGGCATAGCCAGCGGCGCATCATTCACGCAGCAGACGCAACCGGACATGCGGTACAACTAACGCTCGAGCAAAAGGTTCGCGCACATCCCAACATCACGCTGCTGGAAAACCATATAGCGATTGACCTGATTAAATCCGACAGAGTAGGTTTGAAAGATGGCTCTGCACGCTGTCTGGGGCTATACGTACAAGATGTCAATACCGGCAAAGTCATCACCATCGCCGCTGGGCACACTGTGCTGGCTACCGGCGGGGCTGGCAAAGTTTATTTGTATACGACCAACCCCGATACCGCCACTGGTGACGGCATTGCCATGGCCTGGCGCGCAGGTTGCAGCGTGGCCAATATGGAATTCATACAGTTTCATCCGACCTGTCTCTACCATCCCTATGCAAAATCATTTTTGATCAGCGAAGCAGTGCGAGGCGAAGGTGGCCTGCTTAAATTGCCTGCCAATGCTGGCAATGCAGCTGGCCAACGGTTCATGCCTGCGCATGACGAGCGCGGTGAACTGGCGCCACGCGACATCGTGGCACGAGCAATCGACTTTGAAATGAAAAAACGCGGGCTGGACCATGTCGATCTGGACATCACGCACCAATCCCCCGAATTTCTCAAAGAGCATTTCCCAACAATTTATGCGCGCTGCCTGGAATTCGGTATTGATATCACGCGTCAACCCATACCTGTGGTCCCCGCAGCGCACTATACATGCGGCGGCGTCATGACTGATTTGGCGGGGCGAACTGACTTGGCAGGCTTGTATGCAGTCGGCGAGACTGCCTGCACTGGCCTGCATGGCGCAAACCGTCTAGCCAGTAATTCCTTGCTGGAGTGCGTGGTGCTGGGACGCGCTGCAGCGCTGGATATCGAACAGCAGAAAGTGCCTGCGGCACCGGTCTTACCGGCTTGGGATGAAAGTCGTGTTACCGATGCAGACGAGGAAGTCGTCATTACCCAAAACTGGGATGAGCTGCGGCGTTTCATGTGGAATTTCGTCAGTATCGTGCGCACCACCAAACGACTTGAGCGAGCGCAGCATCGTATCCGGCTGCTTAAAGAAGAGATCGATGAGTACTACGCAAATTTTCGCATTACGCGCGATTTGCTCGAGCTGCGTAATCTGGTTGATGTGGCTTCACTCATCGTAAACAGTGCGCTGTCTCGGCATGAAAGTCGCGGTCTGCATTACAGCCTGGATTTTCCAGATACTTTGCCTACAGCGCTGCCTACAATATTGAAGCCTGTTAAATCTGAAAACAAAAAACTAAATTGATTTGGTTTAGCTAAGCAGTCACGCGCATTGAGTAATCGGTAGCCCGAATATCCTTGGTCAGGCTACCGATAGAAATACGGTCTACGCCAGTCTCGGCAATAGCAAGTACGCTATCAGCGTTAATGCCACCTGAGGCTTCGAGCAATGCACGTCCTGCCGTTAAAGCAACAGCAGCACGCAGCAAGTCGTGATTAAAATTATCCAGCAGCACAGAGACCGCACCTGCATCTAATGCCTGTTGTAGCTCATCGAGATTTTCTACTTCTATCTGAATGCTCACACCAGCATGAAGCGCCTGCGCTGCATGCAAAGCTGGCGCAATACCACCAGCAGCGGCAATATGATTTTCTTTGATAAGAATGCCATCATAAAGCGCCAAACGCTGATTCTGCCCACCACCGACGCGCACCGCATATTTTTGCGCCAGCCGTAATCCCGGCAAAGTTTTACGCGTATCTAAAATCGACGCACGCGTGCCTGCCACTAAATTCACATAACGACGCGTAGCTGTTGCTACACCCGACAACAACTGCAAAAAATTTAATGCAGACCGCTCAGCCGTGAGCAAAGCACGCGCCGGTGCTTTTATCGCGCAAACTTCCGCTCCAGATTGCATCAACTCGCCTTCTGCATATCGCCAGTCTATAACGATAGCCGCAGATAGCTGATGCATCACAGCCTCAAACCAGGGCGCACCGCAAAGCACGGCTTCTTCTCGCACAGTCACGCTGGCAGTAAGCATTTCTTGCTCAGGTACCAGCATCGCCGTCCAGTCGCCGCTGCCTATATCTTCCAGCAATGCGGCCTGCACATTCGCTTCAAACGCTGCAGCCAAGCCCGCATCAAAAGGCGCAAAGGGATTACGCAACGTACTCATGCCGGGCCTATCCCTGAAAACAATGCCTGTTCAGCGGCGAGATCTGCGCCAGGGGCCACATTCGCTTTACGTGCAGCGGCAAATTGCAGCATACGGTCTATGCAGACCACTGCCTGCTTGGATATGGCAGGATCAACCTGAATTTGATTGGCGCCCGACTCAAGAACGTCAGCCAGATTTTGCAACGCATTCATCGCCATCCATGGACAATGCGCGCAACTCTTGCAGGTGGCGCTATTGCCAGCAGTCGGCGCTTCGATGAAATGCTTAGTTGGCGCTGCCAGACGCATCTTGTGCAAAATGCCATTATCAGTCGCAACAATAAATTCTTGCGCGTCCAGCGTTTGGGTAGCTGCGATCATCTGTGAAGTAGAGCCGACTACATCCGCCAAAGCAACCACAGAGGCTGGCGATTCCGGATGCACCAGCACCTTGGCATGCGGATGCTCACGCATCAACAGCTCAAGCTCCACGCTTTTGAATTCATCATGCACCAGGCAGGATCCCTGCCAGAGCAGCATATCGGCGCCGGTTTGTTTTTGTATGTAGCCACCCAGATGCTTGTCCGGCGCCCACAATATTTTTTTACCCTGCGCATGCAAATGCGCAACGATATCCAGACCTATCGATGAAGTCACCATCCAATCAGCACGCGCTTTAACAGCGGCGCTGGTATTGGCATAAACCACCACCGTACGATCCGGATGAGCATCGCAAAAAGCGGCAAACTCATCTGCAGGACAACCCAAATCCAGCGAGCAAGTCGCATCCAGATCTGGCATCAAGACTGTTTTTTCAGGCGACAATATCTTCGCCGTCTCACCCATGAAACGCACACCAGCCACCACCAGCGTCTGCGCCGCATGGTCGCGGCCAAAGCGCGCCATCTCCAGCGAATCTGAAACACAGCCACCTGTTTCTTCAGCCAGATCCTGCAAATCAGCATCAACGTAATAATGCGCAACCAGCACCGCACCACGCTCTTTAAGCAAATGCCGGATGCGATCTTTCAATGCCGCTTTTTTATCGGCAGACAAAGCCTCAGGTACGCGTGCCCAAGCTGCTGCCATACAGCTCGTTCCTTCCGCTGCGGCAGGACGTTCAAATTCAATGGCCTTGATTGCCATAATTACTGTATGCCTTGCGAAGACAAATAATCTTCGTAGCTGCCCTGGAAATCAGTGATGCCATCTTCTTTGATTTCTATGATGCGAGTAGCCAGCGAAGAAACGAATTCACGATCATGCGAAACAAAAATTAATGTGCCAGCGTATTTATCCAGCGCGATATTAAGCGACTCGATCGACTCCATAGCCATATGATTAGTTGGCACATCCATCAGCATCACGTTATGGCGACCCAGCATCAGCGTGCCGTAAATCATGCGGCCTTTCTCTCCACCAGAAAGTACTTACACTGATTTTTTTACATCATCGCCAGAAAATAATAAACGCCCCAGAA
>CAIVDH010000078.1 GCA_903904635.1 uncultured Burkholderiales bacterium
GTGCAATTTTTGGAAGCACCGCACACGACAGATGGCGTGATAGCGCTTGCCCATCACCCCAAATATATACAAAGCGTAATAAACGGCACGCTGTCGCCAGAGGCGCAGAAGGCGATTGGTTTTCCGTGGTCGCCAGAGATGGTTGAGCGCTCACGCCGCGCAACCGGTGCCACCATCGCTGCGTGTCGTGCTGCAATGACGGATGGGTTTGCGGTCAATCTCGCCGGCGGCACGCATCATGCACAGGCTGATCGTGGTGAGGGATTTTGTGTTTTTAATGATGCCGCTATTGCAGCCCGACTGATGCAAGCGGAGCGCCTAGTGTCCCGGGTAGCCATTATCGATCTCGATGTACATCAAGGTAATGGTACGGCGTCTATTTTGGCTAATGATGATTCCGTTTTTACCTTGTCGTTGCATGGCGAAAATAACTATCCATTTATCAAGGCACATAGCGATCTCGATGTGGCACTACCTGATGGTACCCAGGATGACGATTACATGGCTGCACTGGAGCACGCTATGTCTGACATGTTTGCCCGCTTTACGCCACAGTTAATTATTTATCTCGCTGGTGCAGATGTTTATGAGGGGGATCGTCTGGGCAGACTGAAGTTAACTAAAAACGGGCTGGCAGCCAGAGATAATTTTGTGATGCAGACTGCTTATGCGCGTCGGCTGCCGATGGCAATTGCGATG
Source organism: uncultured Burkholderiales bacterium (assembly GCA_903904635.1). Classification (GTDB taxonomy): domain Bacteria; phylum Pseudomonadota; class Gammaproteobacteria; order Burkholderiales; family Burkholderiaceae_D; genus Pernthalerella. Next base: position 700 of record CAIVDH010000078.1, read on the forward strand.
GCAGGTGGCTATGGCAAAGACATAGCAGATACAGTAGCGATACATCTGCAAACAGTGACTATCGCCGCGGCCTACTGCGCCAAGAGCATTGAGGAGCGCAATTGAACATCGGCGTGAATGATCGATTTATAAAAATAACGGCAGGACTCAACAATGTCGGCTTGCCGCTGCTGTTTGTACTGATCTGGAGTACCGGTTTTATTGTGGCGAAGTTTGGTTTGCCCTATGCACCGCCACTAACTTTTCTTTTACTACGCTATGCAGGTGTACTGGCGATTTTACTGCCTGCGCTTTATCTGGTTCGCGCACCTTGGCCCCGGGGTATAGCGCTGCATATCGGCATAGCAGGTATTTTGGTACAGGCTGGTTATTTATCGGGCGTATGGTGCGCGATCAAGCTGGGTATGCCGGCCGGATTGTCTGCGCTGATAGTCGGACTGCAGCCTCTTTTGACTGGTATTTCAGCCAGGCTGGTTGGTGAGCCTGTGATGCCGCGTCAATGGCTGGGTCTGATTTTAGGGTTGACTGGCGTGGCCATGGTTGTTGGTGCAAAACTGAGCCTGGATGGGGTATCGGTGCAGACGGTCATGCTCTGTGTATTGGCTTTAATATCGATTACAGCTGGCACCATGTATCAAAGAAAATTTTGCCCCCGCTTTGATTTGCGCACCGGTGCAACGATACAGTTTGCGGCATCACTGATACTGACTCTGCCATTTGCAATCTGGCTGGAGAATATGAGCCTGTCTTTCGACACAGTACAATGGACGCCGCGTTTTATAGGCGCGTTGTTATGGTCAATACTGGCGCTGTCTATCGGTGCGATGTTTTTGTTGTATACGCTGATACGAAAAAATGCAGCTACCCATGTCTCAAGTCTGATGTATCTGACGCCGCCGGTAACGGCATTGTTGGCATGGCTGCTGTTTTCTGAATCGCTGACGTTTACTGGACTGGCTGGCATGTTGCTGGCAGCAGCAGGCGTGGCTTTTGTAGTGAAAAAATAATGCGCGACACACCAAAAACCAAAAAAGATTTCCGACATTTTTATCCGATCACGACTCGATGGATGGATAACGATGCATATGGACATGTGAATAATGTTGTCTACTATTTGTGGTTCGATACGGTAGTCAATCAGTTCTTAATTGCCAATGGCACGCTCGATATACACGCCGGTGAGACTATCGGTCTGGTGGTGGAGAGCCACTGCAATTATTTTTCTCCGGTGGCGTTTCCCGAGCCTGTCACTGCTGGGCTGTGTGTGAGCAAACTGGGTAACACCAGTGTGCGCTACGAAGTTGGCATTTTTCGTGGCGATGCAGAGCTGGCTTCCGCGCAGGGGCATTTCATTCATGTGTATGTAGACCGTGATACCCGCAAGGCCGTTTCAATTCCAGCGGCCACGCGTGCGCTATTGGCCACCATACAACTACCTGTTTTAACTTCGGAGCCTTGATGATGAATTCAACTGACAAAAAAATCGTCGATGCGGCGATTACTTCACGTCGTTCCATACGTGCTTTTTTGCCTAAAAAAATTGAGCGTAGTGATATTGAAGAGCTGCTTGCTGTGGCTGCGCGCGCGCCATCCGGCTCTAATACCCAGCCCTGGAAGGTCAGGGTGCTATCAGGTGCGGCACTCAATAATCTGTCCGAAGAAATTCTGAAAGCCTATCTCGATCCGGTAGAGGCGCCGACCCATACTGAGGAATACAACTACTATCCGCTGAAATGGGTTTCGCCCTATGTAGACAGACGTCGCAAGGTGGGCTGGGATTTATATGCACTGGTAGGACTGACCCGCGATGATAAAGCGGGTATGCAGGCTCAGCATGGACGTAACTATGCGTTCTTCGATGCGCCGGTCGGATTGATTTTTACGATAGACCGGGTGATGGAGCAAGGCTCGTGGCTGGATTACGGCATGTTTTTGCAAAATATAATGGTCGCTGCCCGTGCGCGCGGGCTTGATACTTGTCCACAAGCGGCATTTGCACCGTTTCATCGCGTCGTCTCGCGTGTGCTGAAACTCGACGATGGCGAGCAACTGGTTTGCGGTATGGCTTTGGGCTATGCAGACCCGGATAAAATTGAAAATTCGCTGCTGACTGAACGCGAACCTGTTTCAGGTTTCGTACAATTTCTGGAGTAAGGTTGTGAAAAAAATCGCAGTGATTGCCGGTGATGGCATAGGACGTGAAGTGGTGCCTGAAGGTTTGCGCGTGCTGGATGCGGCAGCGAGAAAATTCAATATCGCGCTGTCATTTGATCATTTTGATTTTGCCAGTTGCGATTACTATGCGCGGCATGGTCAGATGATGCCGGATAACTGGAAAGAACAAATCGGCCATCATGATGCGATTTTTTTCGGTGCTGTCGGTTGGCCTGAGACTGTGCCTGATCATATTTCGCTATGGGGCTCGCTGCTGAAATTCCGGCGTGAATTTGATCAGTATGTAAATTTGCGGCCTTGCCGTTTGATGCCCGGCATACCCTCTCCCCTGGCACATCGTAATCCCGGCGATATTGATTTTTATGTAGTGCGTGAAAATACGGAAGGTGAGTATTCTTCAGTGGGTGGTCGCATGTATGAAGGCACTGCGCGCGAGGTGGTGTTTCAGCAGAGCGTGTTCTCGCGTACCGGCACGGATCGTATTTTGCAGTATGCGTTTGATCTTGCGCAGCGCCGTCCTAAAAAACATTTGACCTCTGCGACCAAGTCAAATGGCATTTCCATCACCATGCCGTATTGGGATGAACGGGTGGCTGCGATGGCGCAGGCTTATCCGCAGGTGAAATGGGATAAGTATCACATTGATATTTTGTGTGCGAATTTTGTTTTGCATCCGGATTGGTTTGATGTGGTGGTTGCATCCAATTTGTTTGGTGATATTTTGTCTGACCTGGGGCCAGCTTGTACGGGTACGATTGCAATTGCGCCTTCGGCCAATATCAATCCTGAGGGTCTGTATCCATCGTTGTTTGAGCCGGTGCATGGCTCAGCACCTGATATTGCTGGCAAAGGAGTGGCAAACCCGATAGGACAGATCTGGTGTGGCGCGATGATGCTGGAGCATTTCGGTTATGCCGATGCGGGTGCGGCGATTGTTCGTGCTATTGAGAGCGTATTGGAAGCTGGTGCAGCGCATGCACCGTTCACTCCGGATATGGGCGGCAAGGCCGGTACGTCAGATCTGGGTGCAGCGATTGCAGCGGCGGTGTAATTTGATTCCCCGCAAGTTTGGCAATTCAAAACTTTGCTAAAAAGATATTTTCTGTCATAAGTTTGTTTAATTGCTTACTCTAACTCCTTAATTCTCTTGCGGAATTTTTCCATTTTGCTAAACTGCAAGACAATAATTAATCGCAGTAACGCTGGGAGCACAGATGCGCCGTTTTTCAATTGGATTTTTAGTTTCGTTTTTGGCAGTGGCTGTGTTGGCGCCCGTTTCTTTTTCTGCGCAAGCAAATACGCGTAAACCCGTCAGTTCTTCAGCGAGTAAAAAAGTAGTTGGCAAACATGCCAAAGTATTACGTAAAACAGCTACTAAGAAAAATAATGCCCGTTCAGAAAAGCTGGCATCAGCCAAGCAAAAACGTAAGTCACCTGTTCAGCGCGTTGCCTTTGCCACGGCTTTTTCTGGCGTGCCGCCGCTGCTGAGTGCGGGTGATCTGGCGGGCCTGAGCCTGACGCGTGATCCGCTGGATTTGAAATCCAATGTTGCATTGGTATTGGATCAGTCTAGCAATGAAGTTTTGTTCGAAAAAAATTCTGCAGTGTCTTTGCCTATCGCATCTATTACCAAGCTCATGACTAGTCTGGTTGTAGTCGAAGCGGCGCAAGACCTTAATGAGCTCTTACTCGTTACCGAAGATGATGTCGATCGTGAAAAATTCAGCCATTCACGTCTGCGTGTGGGCTCTCAGCTCAGCCGTGCCAATATGCTGCATATTGCTTTGATGAGTTCTGAAAATCGTGCAGCATCTGCGCTGGGTCGTCATTATCCAGGTGGCCTGTCTGCTTTTGTTATGGCGATGAATGCAAAAGCATCCGAGCTTGGTATGAGTGGCTCGCATTTTGCTGATGCAACCGGCCTTTCGAGCACCAATGTTTCCAGTGCGCGTGACTTGGCCAAGCTCGTGATTGCTGCGCATCGCCATCCGTTGATTCGTCAGTATTCAACCGACAGTCGCTATGCCGTTGATCCGGGTGGACGCCAGCTTCAATATCGTAATTCAAATGGTCTGATCGAAAATCCTGATTGGGAAATCGGTTTGCAAAAAACGGGTTACATCTCCGAAGCCGGTCGTTGTCTGGTGATGCAGGTAAGCATCGCTGCCAGGCCTATCGTGATGATTTTCCTTGATGCAAAGAGCAAGCAGTCGCGTTTGGCAGATGCAGACCGCATTCGTAAGTGGCTGGAAAATCGCGCCACCTCGGCTATGTCAGTTCGCGCTGACTCACGCAGTTAAATACCCATTTATTAATAAAAAAAAGCGAACATAGTTCGCTTTTTTTATGTCTGCAGAAAATTGATAGGTGCTCTAAATAATGGTCTCTGGTCGGTAGCCTAAAACAGCTGAGATTTTATTGACAGTCAGCGTCAGATCTTCCAGCCATTCTTCCTGCAATCTATCAGCCGGAGCCGAGATGGAAAGGCCCGCTATCAATCGACCTGAATCATCGCGTATGCCAGCTGCCATACAGCGCACGCCCAGCTCGAGTTCCTCATTGTCGCGGGCGTAGCCACGCGCTCTGACTAGTGATAAATCACGTTCCAGTTTTGCCAGATCAGTGATGGAATTTTTATTGTGACCTGCTAATCCTGTGCGGGTAGCGTAAGCACGAACCAGCTTGGGGTCATCGACGGATAAAAATAATTTGCCAGTTGAGGTCAGGTGTAGCGGTGCCCGGCCGCCTATGGCTCTGACTACCTGCATGCCGGAACGCTCTGAAAATGCCCGGTCTATATAAACAATTTCATCACCCTGACGTACGGAAAGATTCACAGTCTGCTGGGTTTTGCGATGCAGCTCACGCATGAAATCGAGTGAGGCTTCGCGTACATTCAAGCGGCTTTTGACGATATTGCCAAGCTCTAGCAAGCGCATACCGAGGCGGTAGCTGCCAGGCTCAGAGCGGTCAACAAAACGTTTTGCCACCATATCGTTGAGAATACGATGTGCTGTGGAGGGATGCAGCCCGGTTACCTTAGATAATTCTTTCAGGCTGACCGGATCGGGATAGTTTGCCAGTGCATCGAGCAATGTGATCATCCTTTCGATCACTTGTATCGAAGTTTTGTCATTTTGCGAAGAGGAATCGGCTTTCATTATGCGCTTGGTGCAATGCAATAAAAGTCTTTTATACCACAATGTGAAACGCCATCACAAGCCTCTAGCCCAAAGATTTGGATTAAACCGGCAAATTATTTTCATGCTGACTCGCTGTGCCGCCAGACGCACAAACACCGGATAATCACTACTTGAAAATAAGCTGCAAAATTTGGGGATAACAATGCGTGTTGGATTATTTGTAACTTGTCTGGTTGATGTAATGCGCCCGGAAATCGGCTTTTCAGCGATAAAACTGCTGGAATCTGGAGGTTGTGAAGTGGTCGTCCCTGAGCAGCAGACTTGCTGTGGTCAGCCAGGCTACAGCGCCGGCAATCGCAATTCGGCATTGGCGCTTGCAGAGAAATTTATCGATGAATTTGAGCATTTTGATTACATCGTCATACCGTCCGGCTCTTGCGGTGGCATGGTTAAGACGCATTATGCCGATGTGTTGGCAGGCCATCCTGATTTGCTGTCGCGTTATGCAAAGTTACAGCCTAAGGTATTTGAACTAACTGATTTTCTACATAGCGTGATCAAACTCGACAAGCTGCCTGCTGCTGGTACTGATAGTGTCCAAGGCTTGGTTACGTATCATGATTCTTGCTGCGGACTGCGTGAGCTCGGTGTGCAGCTGCAGCCTCGTGCCTTGCTGGCCAAACGTGAAGGTGTTGAATTGAAAGAGATGAATGTAGCGCGCACTTGTTGCGGTTTTGGTGGAACGTTTGCGGTCAAGTATGGTGATATTTCGACGGCAATAGTTGATGAGAAGTGTGGACATATCCATGATAGCGGCGCCGAAACGGTGGTGCTGGGTGATTTAGGTTGCATGCTCAATATCGAAGGACGCTTAAGGCGCACTGGCGACTTCAAAACCCGTGTGCTGCATGTAGCGCAAGTATTAGCTGGAGACGCATGATGCAAGTTCAATCTATGCATTTCCAAGCCCGCTCTGGTCAAAAACTCGCTGACCAGCGCCTGCAGCAAAATCTGAAAAAACTTGCCACTAAATTCGTCACTGGTCGTGCTACAGCAATTGCCGAGCTTGATGATTTTGAGGCCACGCGTGATGCAGCTGCAGAGATGCGTATGCGTGCGATTGATAATCTCGATGTGTGGTTAGCCACATTCGAAAAAGAAGCAACCCGCCGTGGTGCGACGGTGCTTTATGCTGAAACAGCGGAAGATGCTTCACGATTAGTGGTCGAGATCGCGCAAAAGCATGCGGTAAAAAAAGTCATCAAATCTAAATCTATGGTGTCAGAAGAGATGGCACTGAATGCCGCGCTTGAGGCTGCAGGTATTACGCCAATTGAAACTGACCTCGGTGAATATATTTTGCAGATCAATGATAACGAGGCGCCGTCTCATATCATTGCCCCTGTCATTCATAAAGACAAAGAAGAAATCGCCGAGCTATTTTCGCGTGTGCATAATAAACCGCTGCTGACAGAAATTCCGGAGATGACGCGTGAAGCCCGTGAAGTGCTACGCGCACATTTTCTTTCTGCTGACATGGGTGTCACCGGTGGTAATTTTGTGATTGCTGAATCCGGCTCGGTAGCAGTGGTGACCAATGAAGGTAATGAAGGTATGTGTACCATCATGCCGCCTAAGGTACATGTGGTGGTGACGGGTATTGAAAAAGTGTTGCCGACTCTATCGGATCTGGCAACGATTATGCGTTTGCTGCCGCGCTCTGCAACCGGGCAGTCGATTTCGAATTATTTTTCTCTGTTGACCGGCCCGCGTGCCAGTGATGAGCAAGATGGTCCCGAGCATATGTATTTTGTGTTGGTTGATGCAGGACGTACCAGCCTGGTAGGTACAGAGTTTGAAGAAATGCTACGTTGCATACGCTGCGGTGCGTGCATGAATCACTGTCCGGTTTATCAGAAAATCGGTGGCCATAGTTATGGCTGGGTTTATCCCGGCCCTATGGGGAGTGTGCTGACGCCTTCTTATGTCGGTGTAGAAAATGCATTAGATCTGCCGCAGGCATCGACTTTGTGTGGTGAATGTCATGTGGTGTGCCCGGTAAAAATTCCTTTGCCAGATTTGCTGCGCAAGCTGCGCGAGAAGCAGTTTGCGGGCAATATGCGCCCCGGTTTTGAATATATGGCTTTTGCAATTTGGACGTTCATGGCCAAACGGCCGGCGCTGTATCGGGTTGCGATGCGAGTTGGTGCCCGAGTGCTAAATCTGATGGGTGGCAGCCGTAAACTGATCTCCTCATTGCCTTTTGCTAGTGGATGGACTGATAATCGCGACATGCCGGCTCCTTCTGGTAAGACCTTTAGGGAGCTATATCAAGAGCGCAACCGATCTTAAGATCTCGAGAGTATGAGCGATAGCATCCAGCCAGTTAGTCAGTTCAAAAGTAAAAGCGGCTTAAAACGTATTTTCTCCGCTGTTTTTTATTCTATAGATGGATTTCGTGCCGCGTGGAAGAACGAGCATGCGTTTCGTCAGGAGCTGTTGTTGGTCGCCCCTGGTGTTATAGCTGCGTTTTTTTTACCGGTGTCGACGCTGGAAAAAATAAGCCTGATTGCTGTACTGTTATTGGTACTGATTGTGGAGTTACTGAATTCAGCGATAGAAGCGGTGGTTGATCGTGTTTCACTTGATAGCAATCCGCTGTCAAAAAATGCCAAAGACTATGGCAGCGCAGCGGTGATGTTGTGCTTGCTGCTGGCTGGGCTAACCTGGATTTTGATCTTGTTACCCCTGCTGCGCTAAAGCCTGTTTGAAAATCAGCTGTGCGGTCCGATTTTCAAACAGATATAAAGTTTTTAATCTTACTGTCCCGGATTGGCAAACTCGGCATGTATTGCATTCACAGCTTTGACTACACCATCGGATAGTTTGATTGAGTAGGCGTCAATATCTACTTTTAATTGTTCTATGCTGGTTGCACCGATAATGGTTGAAGCAATAAACCAGCGCGTGTAGCACCATGCCAGCGCCAATTCGGTAGCGCTCATATTATTTTCTTTTGCCAGTTCCATGTAACGCTTGGCTGCATCAATGACGCGTGGACGTAGATAGCGTGGACTCCAGTTAGGCGGGAACAAGGTGAGGCGGCCTGCTGCTTGCGGATCATTGATATATTTCCCTGTTAGCTGGCCAAACGCTAATGGACTGTAAGCCAGCATGCCAACTTGTTCGCGGAAACACACTTCATCTAGCCCGCTTTCAAAAGTACGATTAGCCAGGTGGTAGCAATTCTGTATGGAGACCACGCGCGGTAATTCTCGTGTCTCAGCTTGCTTGATAAATTCTGTCACACCCCATGATGTTTCATTCGATACGCCAACGTAGCGAATTTTTCCTTCGCGCACCAGCTCTTGTAAAACGCTGAGGGTTTCTTCGATTTCTACCTGTGGACGTTCATGCGCAGGATTGAAAAAAAGCTGACCAAAGATAGGCGCGTTGCGGCTAGGCCAGTGCAGCTGATATAAATCGATATAGTCGGTTTGCAGACGCTTTAAGCTGGCATCAATGGCGGCACGAATATTGGTACGATCAAAATTGTTTTCACCATTGCGTATCCAGCTCATCGCTTTTGATGGACCAGCTATTTTGGTGGCGAGTATGACTTCACTGCGTTTGCCGGTTTTTTTCAGCCAGGTGCCAATGATGCGTTCAGTTTCACCCGAAGTTTCTGCACGCGGCATGACAGGATACATCTCAGCAGTGTCGATAAAATTTATGCCGCGCTCAAGGGCATAATCAAGTTGAGCGTGACCTTCTGCTTCCGTATTTTGTTCACCAAACGTCATGGTGCCCAAACAAATTTTTGAAACTTTCAGGTCGCTGCTGCCTAGCTGTATTTTTTCCATGTTTGTCTCTCGCTTTATTTTTCGTTGATTATTTTTGTTGACTATTTTCTGATGAATTAATTGTCTGCTGCAAGTGCGTCTGCACATTCCTTAACTAATGCGGGGCCACGATAAATCAGGCCGGTATAGAGTTGTATCAGTGCTGCACCTGCTTGAATTTTTTCTTTTGCGTCGCTACCGGAGAAGATACCACCGACTCCTATGATGGGCACTGTGTCACCCAGTTCTTGTTTGAGTAATCGTATTACGCGATTAGATAAATCAAATACTGGCGCACCAGATAGTCCGCCAGTTTCCTCCGCATGTACCAGGCCTTTTACTGCATCGCGTGTAACAGTGGTGTTGGTTGCGATTACACCATCGATATGGTGGCGCAATAAGGCACCTGCAATTGTCTTGATTTGTTCTTCATCCAGATCAGGGGCGATCTTTAATACGACAGGCACCATGCGCTTGTGTTGATCTGCAAGTCGCGCTTGTGCTTGTTTTAGGCTAGATAAGAGTTCATCAAGTTCGGATGCTTGTTGCAGTTGCCGTAAATTTTTCGTATTGGGTGAGGAGATGTTAACCGTGACGTACGCTGCATAGGGATAGACTTTTTCCAGGCAATGCAGGTAATCCTCACCAGCGCGCTCTATCGGTGTGTCGGCATTTTTGCCGATGTTTAAACCCAAGATACCTTCTTGGTTTTGATAAAACTTCGATGCCTGCACATTTTTTATGAACGCATCCACACCACCATTATTAAACCCCATGCGATTGATCAGTGCATTTGCCTTGGGCAGTCTGAACATACGTGGTCTTGGATTGCCCGGTTGTGCGCGAGGCGTCACTGTTCCGATTTCTATATAGCCAAAGCCTAGCGCGGCAAGTCCATCTATATAGGTGCCATCTTTATCGAGTCCAGCGGCCAACCCGACCGGATTGGGAAAGCGTATGCCCATGACGATACGCGGATCTGGCTGGGGCTTGGAAATGATATTTAAAAGGCCCAGGCTGGCTGCCCGTTTTAGTGCAGGCAGGGTCAGGTTATGAGCAGTCTCTGCATCTAGCAAGAACAGCAGTGGGCGGGCAAGTGCGTAAAGGAATTTGTCTGACACGGTGGCATAGGAGTGAATGATCGCATCGCATTCTACCTCGTCGACTAAAGATGCTTAATTTGAGGCAAAGACTCAAAGATAAAGACTCAAAGATAAAGGCGTAGCGATTAAAGCGCTTCCCATTTGCCTTGCCTGAGTGCTTCTATCGGCCTGAAGTTAGTTTTATAGGCCATCTTGCCACTCTCTGCTATCCAGTAGCCAAGGTAGACATAGGGCATGCTCAGTTGACGCGCCTGTTCAATTTGCCACATTACGTTGTAAGTGCCGAAGCTGGCATGCGGCACATCAGGATCATAAAACGTATAGACCGACGAGAGGCCGTCTTCGAGCACATCAATAATGCTGACCATGCGCAGCTGCCCATCAGGCTCGCGAAATTCAACTAAGCGAGTATTGACTTTGCTCTGTAAGAGAAACTGTGCGTACTGATCGCGACTGTCTTGATCCATGCCGCCACCGGCATGCCGGGCTGATTGATAGCGCAGATAAAGATCATAGTGCTCATGATCGTATGCCAGCCTTGTTACCCAGGTTGACAGATTTTGGTGCTGCTTCCATGCGCGTTTCTGGCTACGGCTGGCAGAAAAATTCTTGGTATCGATACGAACCGGTGTGCAGGCGTTGCAACCATCGCAGTAAGGGCGGTAGGTAAAAATGCCGCTGCGACGAAAACCGTTTTTTACCAGTTCGGAATAAATGTCGGCATTGATCAGATGTGAGGGCGTCGCCACCTGTGAGCGTGCCTGCCTGTCCTCCAGATAGCTGCAGGGATAAGGCGCAGTTGCATAAAACTGCAAAGTAGAAAAAGGGAGATCCTTCAGGTGGGTCATTAAATTCTGAACAATCAGCTATCGGATTACGTAATTTACACTGACAACGCAGCATAGAGCAAAGTTAGTTTTCATTGATTTTGCTAAATAATGTCATTGGCTTCCATTCCTGGATTACTGGCTGGACAATGGCATTTTTGACATGCTGAATAAACTTTTCCCGGGAGATTGGACTGGCACCCAGAGAAGCGAGGTGAGCCGTATCTTGTTGGCAATCTATCATGACAACGCCATGGGATTTGAGAAAATGAACCAGATAGGCTAAGGCGATCTTGGATGCATCTGTCACATGCGCAAACATCGACTCGCCAAAAAACATCTTACCTATACAAACACCGTAAGCACCGCCGACTAGTTTGTCATCCAGCCAAAGCTCTGCTGAGTGCGCATAACCCTGATTGTGCAGGGCGCTATAGCCAGCAATGATTTCAGGTGAGATCCAAGTGCCGCCGCCGTAATTGCGGGGCCCGGCACAGGCGCGCATGACTTCTGAAAATGCTGTGTCAAAACGCACCTGCCACTCACCCCCACTCAGCATGCTGTGTTGAATTTTCTTCAGTGTTTTTTTCAGGCTGTGGGATATCGCAAAATGCTCCGTATAAAGCACCATGCGAGGGTCTGTACTCCACCAGAGTATGGGCTGCCCTTCTGAAAACCAAGGGAATATCCCATTGCCGTAGGCATCAAGCAGCCGGGACGGTGACAAGTCTGCACCAGCGGCTAACAATCCTGCCGCACCTTGTTCTTCGGTCAGAGCTTCGCTGACTGAAGGAAAGGGAGTATCAAGATCTAGCCATGGAATCA
>CAIVDH010000079.1 GCA_903904635.1 uncultured Burkholderiales bacterium
GAGCTTCACACCAAAGGCGATATTATCGTAAATCGACATGGGGAATGGCGTTGGTTTTTGAAATACCATACCGATTTTTGCACGCAAAATATTCACATCTACGCCGGCATCAAGTATGTTGCGGCCACCGTAAACAATATTTCCCTCTGCCCGCTGACCAGGATACAAATCATACATACGGTTAAGTGTACGCAGCAAGGTTGATTTTCCACAGCCGGAAGGGCCTATGAATGCTGTGACTTTTTTCTCGTAGATATCAAGATTAATATTTTTCAAACCTTGAAATGAACCATAGAAAAAATTCAGATCAGAGACCTGTATGGTAGTCGGTATTACATTGACGGCTTCAGGCTGCATAGCAGTTTCAGTCTTCATCATTATTTTCCTATCCGTTAATTCTTACCGGTTCTGACTAGCAGGCGCGCGAGTATATTTAATCCAAGCACACTAAATGTGATGAGCAGCGCGCCGCCCCATGCGAGCTCACGCCAGTTGTCATATGGGCTCATGGCAAACTGGAAGATCACCACTGGCAGATTGGCCATCGGTGAATTCATGTCTGCACTAAAAAATTGATTATTCAATGCGGTAAATAACAGCGGCGCTGTCTCACCCGAAATTCGAGCCACAGCCAGTAGCACACCGGTAACAACACCAGCCTTAACTGCGCGCAAACGCACCAGCGTGGCAACCTTCCAGCGCGGCGCACCTAGTGCAAAGGCAGCTTCCCTCAAACTACTGGGCACCAGTCCTAACATATTGTCAGTGGTACGCACAACGACTGGGATTGCAATCAATGCGATGGCCAAGCTACCAGCCCAACCAGAAAAATGCCGCACATTGGCTACATACATAGCATAAACAAATAAACCAATCACGATGGACGGTGCAGACAACATGATGTCTGTAACAAACCGTGTTATCTGAGCAAAGCGGCTTTCTTCTCCGTATTCAGCCAGATATATGCCGGCCAAAATGCCTATTGGTGTACTGATTAATGTGGCAAAGCCCACCATCAGCAAACTGCCTACGATAGGATTCATCAGGCCGCCACCTTCGCTGCCCGGTGCTGGTGTAGTGTGGGTAAATAGCGCAGTGTCAATTGCACCTAAACCATTAATGATCAGTACAGCCAGTATCCAGATTAAAAAAGATACGCCGACTACCATTGCCAATACGGACAGCAAGATACCAATTCTGTGATTCCACAAGCGCCGCTTGTAAATCTGATTGGAAGAATGCTCCAGATCTATTTTCATTATTTCGCTCCATCATTTTTGGCCAAGCTGGCCAGCATGAGCTTTGCAGCAGCCAGTACTATGAAGGTAATCACAAACAAAATCAGGCCTAGTGCAAAGAGTGACGACAGATGCAGTACTGATTCAGCTTCAGCAAATTCATTGGCTAGCGTTGAAGCAATACTGTTACCTGCTGCGAACAGCGACCAGGATAATTTATGTGCATTACCGATGACGAAAGTAATGGCCATCGTCTCACCTAATGCACGACCCAGACCCAGCATGACGCCACCAACCACACCGATACGGGTGTAAGGCAATACAACTTTGCGTACCACTTCCCAACGCGTACAGCCTAAGGCGTAAGCTGATTCCTTTAATACTGCCGGGCAGGTTTCAAATACATCGCGCATTACCGAGGCAATGAAAGGAATAATCATAATGGAAAGGATGATGCCGGCAGTCAGCATGCCTATACCCATCATTGGACCCTGAAAAAGTTCACCGATGACAGGCACATTACCGAGCGTGTCCTGCAACAAGGGTTGAACATGATCGGCAAAAAACGGCGCAAAAATAAACAAGCCCCACATGCCATAAATAATGCTGGGTACGCCTGCGAGTAATTCAACTGCAGTTCCAAGCGGCTGCTTAAGCCACGCTGGACAAATTTCAGTCAGGAACAGTGCGATGCCAAAACTGACCGGAAACGCAATCAGCAATGCCAGAAAAGAGGTCATTAAGGTGCCGGCTATGGCGATCATGGCGCCATATTCATCATTAACCGGATCCCATTCAACACGGGTAATAAAGCCTGGGCCAAAATGCTGCAGCGCCGGCCATGCGCCAATGATGAGCGACACAACTATTCCCGCCAGCACCAGCAGCAC
>CAIVDH010000080.1 GCA_903904635.1 uncultured Burkholderiales bacterium
AGTACGCGCCGTGGCAACTAATACCAAAAATTCAACCTCTGCCGTTACTGACGGCGACCTGCTTACCGAAGCGCAAATCCAAAAGATGGGCGAGCAGGATTACATGAATGCTGCACAACTCGCTTTCTTCAAAGCCCGCTTGAAACAGCTGGAAAAAGACTTGCTGAAAAATGCAGGAGAGACCACTGAGCATCTGCGAGAGACCGTGCTGGTTCCTGATCCTGCAGATCGCGCAACCATAGAAGAAGAGCATGCACTCGAATTGCGCACACGTGACCGCGAACGCAAATTGCTAAAAAAAGTGCAACAATCCATCGCTTCTATTGATGCCGGCGAATATGGCTGGTGCGAAGAAACCGGCGAACCCATAGGCATACCGCGCCTGCTTGCAAGACCTACTGCAACCTTGTCGCTGGAAGCCCAGCAACGCCGGGAACTCAAACAGAAACTTTACGGCGACTGATATTTATCTCCCTGCTTTAATAATCAGTACAAGCAGGCGCAAGGTGAGACAAGAAGTACGAGCAACGTCAATAAAATCCGCCCATATTTAAATATAAATATATATATGCGGCGGATGTAATCACCGGCCTTAAACTTAAACACCCGCCTTTAATTGCTTCATCAGCATTAATAAAATAAGTTCTGGCAAATAATATTGTCCAGCTACGTCATCACCTTTTTCAACAAGACTGCGTGTGTCAGCGCATCTGCATCAATTGAAAATCCCCCAAAAAAAATTCTCAACTAGTCACAGTGAATTACCGCATCAGGATATGCATTAAGAAATTTGTTACTTAACGCTGTCTCAATAATTTGTATGCTGCCTTCAACGGTAAGTCTGCATTTGCATTACCGCACAAGTGTGCGACTAACGCACTACCCAGCCCAAAGAAATAAAGTTAATTTGACAAAATATAGTCGCATGACTGTAATTGCATGTGCACCCATAGGCTGCCATGCGCATCATGTTTAGATCTATTCCTAATGTAAATCCTCGTCATAATTTTTCTCTTGTATAGGATATTTCGTGAAAATTTTTGGACTATTTGGGAAAAAAAATGCACCACAAATTAAGAATAATCCCTCTCAATCAACCTTCCCAAGCCAACAAGCACAAGATACGTCAAAAAAAATCGATGCGATCGAATCTGAAATGTCTGCCGAATTTCGGAAAAATATTTCTGCGGGTGTGTCCTCTGTATTTCTTGAAGAACCAACTATTCCGACAGCCGATAGCTTTCCCCAATTAATCGAAGAATCCGCAATTTTATTTGCCAGCGGTCAGACAACAGCAGCGAAAGAATTACTGGAGCACTTGATTAAAAAAACTGCAAACACACCGCTACAAGAACAGCTCGTCTGGTGGATGCTTTTTGACCTGTTACAAACTGAGTGTATGCCTGCAGCGTTTGAAAAGCTGGCGCTGGAATACGCAAACCACTTTGAAACTTCACCGCCACAATGGCTGGATCACCAGCCGCAAATCACATCACATGGCAACGCTCCATACAAACTGACCTTCAGTGGCAAACTCATCGCAGAGAGCCTGCCACAACTGGAAAAACTAAGAACGGCGGGCTACGAATATAAGCGTGTATGCCTGCACTTTGAAGCAATTACTGAAATCGATACCATCAGCTGCACAGAACTACTGGACGTCATACTAAGCTGGCAAGCACATGGCTGCGAACTGACTTTATCGGGCGCAGAGTCGCTGGCTGACCAGATTCGTGATCTGACATTGCACACCAACGCCGAACATACTAACGGCGCGTGGCTATTGCTTATAGAACTATTGAGACTAATGAATAATGCAGAGGCTCATGATGAAATCTGCATAAATTACAGTATCGCTTTTGAAGTATCGCCACCACAATTTATTGCGCCCGCAGGCGTGAACGCATCAAATGCAAACGATTTCTTTATTATGCCTACACTAATAATCTCTCCTGTAGAAGCAGTGTTGCAAGCCTTGATAAAACACGCAAGCACCCAATCAACACTCATAATAGATTGTTCCCAACTCATACGCGTTGAATTTACTGCTGTCTTACCACTACTTAACGGACTATCAAAGCTCGGAGAAAACAAAACGGTAGAATTACATAATATGAATTTTCTCGTCGCTGTCTTATTAAAACTGATAGGCGGAGAACGTAATCTGTCGATTTTTACGCGTAGACTCTGAACGCAGAGCGCACCATCATCTTATTTTGGAAACACCATGGAACAATTTCACGGCACAACAATTTTGTCAGTAAGGCGCGGCCATCAGGTTGCATTGGGTGGCGATGGACAAGTCACACTTGGTAATATCGTCATGAAGGGCTCAGCGCGCAAAGTCCGCACCCTGTTTCATGGCAAAGTTCTGGCAGGTTTTGCCGGTGGTACAGCCGATGCTTTTACATTATTGGAAAGATTCGAAGCCAAGCTCGAAGCGCATCAGGGCAATCTGATGCGCTCCTCTGTTGAGCTGGCAAAAGACTGGCGTACAGACCGCATGCTGCGCAGACTAGAAGCTATGCTAATCGTGGCTGACCGCGATGCCACGCTCATCATTACGGGCAATGGCGATGTGCTTGAACCTGAAGATGGCATAGGCGCAATAGGCTCTGGTGGCAGCTATGCGCAATCTGCCGCCAAAGCTTTGCAGGAAAATACAGAATTGTCGCCCATTGATATTGTCAAAAAATCGCTGACCATTGCTGCGCAACTCTGCATCTATACCAACATGTCGCACACCATCGAAAGTCTTGAATAACAATTATCCCCATCATGAACCTGACACCCCAAGAAATTGTTACCGAACTCGACAAACATGTAGTCGGCCAAGACCGCGCCAAACGCGCCGTTGCCATTGCGCTGCGTAACCGCTGGCGCCGTCAACAAGTTCCCGATCCGCTACGACATGAAATTACGCCCAAAAATATACTGATGATCGGTCCCACTGGCGTGGGCAAAACTGAAATCGCGCGCCGCCTTGCCAAACTTGCCGATGCGCCCTTCATAAAAATCGAAGCAACAAAATTTACCGAAGTCGGCTACGTTGGTCGTGATGTCGATACCATCATCCGCGACCTCACTGAAATCGGCATCAAGCAAACGCGCGAAATGGAAATGCGTAACGTGAAAGAGCGTGCGCAAGATGCGGCCGAAGATAGAGTGCTGGATATATTACTGCCGCCAGCACGTGATTTTGGCTTTACCAGTACGGAGCCCATAACCGAGGATAAAGCCGGTAGTACTACAAGACAAACCTTTCGCAAGCGGCTACGCGAAGGCTCGCTCAATGAGCGTGAAATCGAAATTGAAGTAGCAGAGCAGCGCGCGCAAATGGAAATCATGGCGCCGCCTGGTATGGAAGAAATGACGGACCAGATAAAAAATATGTTTTCAGGTTTGGGAGCCGGGCGCAAAAAATCACGCAAACTAAAAATCAGCGAAGCATTGAAACTGCTACTAGATGAAGAATGCGCCAAGCTGATAAATGAAGAAGAACTCAGACACAAAGCCATACAAAACATCGAGCAGAACGGTATCGTCTTTCTGGACGAAATAGATAAAATCGCATCGCGCTCTAACACCGGCGGTGCGGATGTATCACGGGCCGGTGTGCAACGTGATTTATTGCCACTGGTTGAAGGTACTACCGTCAACACTAAATATGGCATGGTAAAAACTGATCACATACTTTTTATCGCTTCAGGCGCATTCCACCTGGCCAAACCTTCTGATCTGATACCTGAACTGCAAGGTCGCTTTCCGATACGCGTTGAACTGGAGTCTCTTTCCATTTCTGATTTTGAACGCATACTGACAGAAACTGATGCCTGCCTCACACGCCAGTATCAGGCGCTACTGGCTACTGAAAATGTACACATAGAATTTACCGAAGACGGCATCAAGCGGCTTGCAGAAATCGCCTTTTCAGTCAACACTAAAACTGAAAATATCGGTGCGCGACGTCTTTATACGGTAATGGAAAAACTGCTGGAAGAAATATCTTTTACAGCTGGCACTATAAAGGATCAGGCCATACAAATTAACGCCAGCTATGTGGATGAAAAACTTGGCGCGCTGGCCGTCAATGAAGATTTGTCACGCTATGTCCTGTAAACACGGAACATGGTTATGGCTAATAAAACAGTGGCAAAGCGACAAAAATTATCATTCCGTATAGAGCCTGCACAAAAAGCACTCAAGCCGCGCAATCCGCTGGTTGTGCCCGCGCGCCTGCGCGTAGCAGGACCGCATAAAAAATCTGGCTCAGCCGTTCGGCAACAAGAACGCCGCAAATTACTCAATACTTTATTTCATAGACCTGAAGAAGAATAAGGTAAAAAAATAAATTTGTGGTTTGGTAAATTCAAACCCGCGTTTATTGCACTCGTGTGTCGTTACTTTCTTGCGGAGATAGACGAGGTAGCTCCTGCTGCAAGCGGGGCATCGCATTTTGCGGTGCAATTTGTGGCGCTGCTGCAGCCGCATTCGCGGGAGCGGATGGGCGAACATTATTACCGCCGTTACTGCTACCATAACCATTACCACTTACCGTAGCCCCAGCATTACCACTGGCGCCAGCACTGTTACTGTTCTGACCAGCAGATAAACCCGCCTCATTGAGATTACCCGTAGCCTGCGTAAGTGCAGGTGTAGATGGTGACATAGGCATCAAATTCGTATTCGCCTGACCGGCAACCATGCTTGCAGCTGGCACAAATGCGGCAAGACTAACTTCGCGACTCACACCATGATCTGACAACACCACTTTTTTTGCATCTATCTCTTTTACCTGGACACCCGGCATTACTTCTGCATCACGGCGTAAATATTTTGGTGTGCCGCCATCAGTAATCAGGATTGCCACACTCTCTTCAGCGCGCCCAGCCAGTATCACGCCACGCAACTGTATATTCGTCATCGTATTAGCATCGGCTTGCTCGCCAAACAAAGCTGCTGCAACAGAGACTGGCGGCAGCGGCTGTGTAACCGTTGCTGATAGCGCTACTGGCCGGGGTGATGGCGTAAAAAATTCTATCGCCCAGTAGGCAAGCGATGCGCATAATCCCAGAAATAAAATAAAACTTATTAGACGCGGTATTCGTTGTATTTGTTGCTGTGCTTGTTGCTGTGTTTGTTGCTTTATTTGTCGCTGCATTTTTTATCGCACCAGCTGATTAATTTCAATAATAGGCATTAACACCGCCAACACGATCAATAGCACCACCACACCCATGCTCAGTATCAGTGCCGGCTCCAACAAACCAGCGATAGTCATGGCACGCCGTTCCAGATCCTGCTCTTGCACACTGGCTGCACGACTTAACATCGCTGGCAATTCACCTGTGACTTCACCTGCTCGTATCATGTGTATCAGCATAGGTGGGAAATGTTTATGTGCTGATAAAGCACGTGCAAGACTCACCCCTTCACGTACGCTATTAGTTGCCTCTTCAACCTGCATGCGCATGGCAACATTGGATAAGGTATCGCGACTGGTTTGCAGCGCACGCAAGATAGGCACACCCGAACTAGTAGTAATGGCCAGCGTGCTGGCAAAGCGCGCCGTATTCAGGCTGCGTTCAAATTTTCCCAACAGCGGCGCAGTCAGCAGCCAGGTATGCCAGCGCATTTTTATCTCAGGATTTTTCAGTGCCTGATGCCAGGAAAATAATCCTGCCATCACAAGCAGCGCCATCAGCCAACCCCAGTTGCGCACAAAATCCGAAATTGCCAGCATCGCCACGGTTAGCAATGGCAACTGCTGTTTAGTATTTGCGAACACCGACACAATCTGCGGTACTACATAGGTTAGCAAAAAAATTACAATCGCAAATGCCACAGCGGTAACGATGGCAGGATAAGTAAAAGCCAGCCTGACTTTTTGTATCAGCGCATTACGTCGCTCTATGTAATCAGCAAGACGCGACAACACACCGGCGAGCTGGCCGATCTGCTCGCCAGAGGCCACCAATGCACGGTAGATATCCGCAAAATCACGCGGATGCTGCGCCATCGCATCAGCCAGTGTGGCACCCGCCATAACTTCGGCACGAATCGCTGCTACCAGATCACGCACATAGCTGCGTTCGGCCTGTTCAAGCAACGCAGTAAAGGCCTGCTCCAGCGGCAAATTCGCCTCTAGTAAAGAAGCTAGCTGACGCGTAAACAAGGACAACTCGACTACTGATAATTTTTCACCAAAGCGACGCGATCGTGTTTTTCCTGCTGCATCAACATCACCACTAATCGCATCTAACCCTAGCGGCAACAAACCACGCGCACGCAAATCCGAACGCGCCGCACGTGCGCTGTCAGCATGCACCACACCCTTGCTGCCCAGACCGGCTGCATCTACAGCCTCATAACGAAATGCCGGCATCATTATTTCCTTGTTTTTACCTTATTCTTTCGTCACCCGCATCAGCTCAGCCTCACTGGTACTACCATCAACCAGCCAGCGCTCGCCATCTTCACGCATACTCAGCATGCCATCCTGCTGCGCAGCATGACGTATCTCTGCTTCCGAAGCCTGATTATGAATTTGCTGACGAATCTGCTCGGTGGTAAGCAGCAATTCATAAATACCAAGACGGCCGTGATAACCCGTGTTGCCACATTTATCGCAACCGACATCATGACTATATTGTCCATCCTGTTTTTTACAATAAGCGCATAGCTTTCTGACCAGCCTTTGCGCCACCACACCGAGCAATGATGAAGATAATAAAAAAGGCTCTATGCCCATATCGAGTAAGCGCGTCACCGCAGCAGGTGCATCATTGGTATGCAAAGTTGCCAGCACCAGATGCCCGGTGAGCGAAGCTTGTACAGCAATCTGCGCTGTTTCAAGATCACGAATTTCACCGATCATGATGACATCTGGGTCTTGCCGCAAAATTGCGCGCAGCGCCTTGGCAAAGGTCATGTCTATACGCGGATTAACCTGGGTCTGACCGACACCATCGAGTTCATATTCAATCGGATCTTCTACCGTCAAAATATTGGTGGCGGTGGCATTCAAGCGCGACAAGGCTGCATACAAGGTGGTGGTTTTGCCAGATCCGGTTGGCCCCGTTACCAGCACAATGCCGTGCGGCTGTGCGATTAAGCGATCAAACTGTTTAAGCGTTGCATCGCTCATACCCAGCTGCCGCAAATCCATACGCCCGCCTTCTTTGTCCAGCAAACGCAGCACCGCGCGCTCGCCATGCCCGGTCGGTAAAGTAGAGACGCGCACATCAACCGGCTTGCCACCAACACGCAGCGTAATGCGGCCATCTTGCGGCAAACGTTTTTCTGCGATGTCGAGTTCGGACATAATTTTTATGCGCGAAATCAGTGAAGCATGTATCACTTTTTTAGGCCGCACAACATCGCGTAAACGACCATCTATCCGAAAACGCACCACAGATATTTGCTCGAATGGTTCTATGTGTATATCGGATGCGCCTTCACGCAATGCCTGTGTCAGCAAGGCATTAATCATGCGTATCACCGGCGCGTCATCCGCCGACTCCAGCAAATCTTCTATCGCCGGCATGTCTTGCATCAGGCGCGCCAAATCAAGATCAGACTCATATTCATCAATTACCTGCGCCGCATCATTACCGCTGCCGGCATAGGCTTTGGCAATCGCGCTCTCCAGCTCTTGTCGCGATAAGGTCGTCAGTCTTACCTGACCATAGCGGCGGCTAATTTCTGATACCGCCGCTGGCGCAGTCGCCTCTGACACCCATAAATCCACAACACCATCAGCGCTGCTTGCTGCCTGTGCCAGTACCGCAAAATCTCTGGCGAAACTAAACGGCAGCAGGCGAGGATCATTCATTCTGTTCATAGGGTTCGCTTTATGCTTTAAATTTACTTCTATTTTATTTAGCGCCTATCGCGTTAGATCGATATCAAGGTACTGCTAACGCAGTAAGCGGCCTAACGCGATAGGCTCTTAGCGTTGATTAATGATTGATGGCTCAACAGGAATGACATCAACTGGCGGCAATAGTTTCGTCGGCGCGACAGGTTGATCTTTATTGGCGGATGAGTCGCGGCGCAACATCGCGCCACCTTGGGGCTTGCCATCTTGCAGCACGGGCAACACGGGTGCATCGTACTTAGGAAGCACACTATTTTTTTGTGGTGTGTTGGCTAACTGCGTGCCGCGTATAAAGTCATACCGATCTCCCGCCACGGCCACACTTTGCGCATCTGTGCGTATCACGGTCGGGCGCAGAAACACCATCAGATTTGTCTTGCCGCGTTTTTTAGTTTGATATCTGAACAGATAGCCTAAAAAAGGAATGTCGCCCAGACCCGGCACTTTTTCTACAGAATCACTGACTGTATCTTCTATTAATCCACCCAGCACAATGATCTGTCCATCATCAACCAGTACATTGGTATCAATAGAACGTTTGCTGGTGATAAGGCCGGACGTGGTGGATTGCTGAATATTCGAGGTCTCTTGATAGATCGCCATTTTTACAGTGCCACCCTCTGAGATCTGAGGTCGCACACGCAATGACAAACCGATATCACGTCGCTCTATCGTCTGAAATGGATTCACACCTGCGGTACCGCCTGAAGCCGGCGTCGTAAATTGTCCGGTAATGAAAGGCACATTCTGGCCAACAATAATGCGCGCCTCTTCATTGTCTAGTGTGATCAGGTTAGGCATAGACAAAATATTGGCTTTGGTATCACTCTCCAGCGCACGCGCAAGTGCACCAAGACCTATCCTGCCATCAGATTGCTGCTTGAAGACCCCGACACTAACGCCATTACCTGGTGGAAGTGGCGTCTGGTCTTTGCCAAATACAGATGCTGCTTGCGCAACCAGATTATTGCCGGCGGTAGAAAAACCTGTGAGCACACCGACCCGAAAATTGCTGCCACCATCACCCGTCAAGCCGGCCCACTGTATGCCGAACTCTGCTGCTTTATCTGCCGATACTTCAACAATCAGTGACTCCACATAAACTTGTGCGCGCCGTGCATCCAGCTGATCAATAATGGCGCGCAGATTACGATAGACCGCTTCATTGGCGGTGATGATGAGTGTATTGGTTGTTGGATCAGCCTGAATAAAACCAGTCACACCACCCGATGGCAACGGACCTTGTGCAGTCGATGAAGACAAAGCTGAAGGCTGGTTGCCAGCACCGGCCATACCTTGTGCAGTTTGTGCTGGCGCATTAGCTTGCGTCATGACTGCGGGTGTCAGTGCAGCAGTGCCAACACCCGCTTCGCCGGCAACAACAGCGCGCAGCACTTGCGCCAACTTGATCGCCTCTGCATTTTTCAGATAAACCACATGCACATTACCGGGCAAGGCAGTCGGCTGGTCAAGCTTGGCTATTAGTGAGCGGGCGAGGTTTGCCCGCGCAACAGTAGGTGCACGTATGATCAGACTGTTGGTGCGCGCATCAGCTAACAACATCATGCGGCTTACATCTGATGCGCCCGTTGCTGCTGTGCCCACCACCCCACCCTGATCAAGCAGACGAATGACTGTCATTGCCATATCACTTGCAATGGCATGCTCAATCTTGATGACATCAAGCTCGCCAATAGAAGGCACATCCAGGGCAGCGATAATGCGGGCCAGTCGCTTGAGATTATTGACATAATCGGTAATCACCAGCGTGTTGTTCGTTGGGTCAGCGTTGATAGTATTGTTCGGTGAAATCAAGGGACGTAATACATTGACCAGACCAGTTGCAGACTCATGGTCGAGACGAAAGATTTGCGTGGCAATCTGGTCCCCGCTAATTTTTCCGATTTGTATAGCACCCCCTTGCAGCTTAGCCTCTGCCTCTGGCACCACCTTCACATACGCATCCGTACGCACCACGGCAAACCCATGCAGGCGCAAAACAGAAGTCAGCATGTCGAAGGCCTGCGTCTTGTTGACGGGCTTTTCTGATACTAAATTTATCGTCCCCTTAACGCGCGGATCAATCACAAACGTATTGCCGGTGTAATGCCCGATTGCCCGCACTACCGATTCAATATCTGCGCCGACAAAATTTAATGTTGCCTGATTCTTGCCCGGCTCCTGCGCACGCGCTGATGTCGCGGTAGTCGCCGCTGTTGCAACATATAGCATCACCACCAGCAGCGCAGATGCCAGATACATGGTGGCGATTTTGTGACTGAGTCTTGCTTGTAACCGGCATTTATTTTTCATTTGAATTCGAGTGCATAAATATTTTTATTCCCCATCTGACGTCGCTGCCCCAACAAATTTAGCAACATCGCCAGTCTCTCTTCTTGCCCTTGACGCGCTCTTGCCTCTCCCGAAAATTGCAAATGCTGATTCACAATCAAACCTTTGCCGCTTAATATCAGCGGCCCGGACAAGGTACCCAGCTCAAGCAGGGCTTGACTGCCGCGCCAGTCAAGTTGCAGCCGATACGCACCTAATGGCTTGACCGGCGACAATGCAGATGCAATCTCTGTCATATCAAGTTGCATGCGCCCATCAATCTCCAAACCTTTACTATCAGTAACCAGTTTTAATGATTGCCATGACAAACGCATTTGCCCCGATGGCCGTATGGTATTGAGCGGCGCACCTAATGCAGCTAAGCGCTCCGCTGGCAACAACACACTAGACGTACCAATTTGCCATTGCTGCCAACTACCCTTAATTTCCACTGGCTGACTTAATGCTTCCTTATTTTGCAGCGTCATATCAACCCGACCCACTAGCAGCAAGGGCGACAAACGCCATGAAAATCTTCCTGGCAGTAGTGGTGTTAATAACGCGTCATGTTCTTTCAGCGTGCCGATAAAAGCCGAACCCCGCCATACGCTTCCCTCTACCTCACCCAAGGCAATGCGTCCTCCGGCTTTTTGCTCAATGACCTTGGCAAACCATGCCGCCGGCAA
>CAIVDH010000081.1 GCA_903904635.1 uncultured Burkholderiales bacterium
TCTTTTCTACGCGCCATAAAAATTTTTGTAAATTATTTATGCAAATACCCAACCCGCGCATAAAACACCTTCTTCGCCATTTCAACAGCAAACACATAAGCCAACGTCAGCGCTATCATGCCCACAACCAGCGAAGCTGGTAGCGGTACAAAACCAAAAAATGTATGCCCGGGCAAATAAGGCAGCAACAGTGCAATAGCAATCACAACTGCTGTCGTTATCATCAAAAGATTACCAGGGCGACTGCGATAAAAAGGTCGGCGCGTGCGCACCACTAATGCAATGACTAGTTCCGTGAGCAGCGATTCCAAAAACCAGCCAGTACGAAATTCTTCTGGTGCAGATTGAAAAAACCAAATCAGCGAGCCAAAAGTCAGGAAATCAAATGCCGAACTTAATAAACCAAACAACACCATATAGTCACGAATAAAAACCGTATCCCAACGATGGGGCGTAGCCATCCATTCTTCATCGACTCTGTCGCTGGCAATCGCTGTTGCAGGTATATCAGAGAGAAAATTATTTAGCAAAATCTGCGAAGCTAGCAAAGGTAAAAAAGGCAGAAATACAGAAGCGACTGCCATGCTAAACATATTGCCGAAATTCGCACTGATGGTCGTGAGTACATATTTCAGTGTATTGGCAAAAGAACGCCGACCTTCATCTATGCCCTCACGCAAAATACCCAAATCTTTTTCCAGCAATACAAAATCTGCAGCATCTTTAGCCACATCTACTGCCGTATTGACCGAAATGCCGACATCGGCTGTATGCAAGGCCAACGCATCATTAATACCATCGCCCATGTAACCGACAACATGCCCCATTTTTTGCAGCGCCAAAATAATGCGCTCTTTCTGGTTCGGATCGACTTCGGCAAATACGGCGGTATGCTCCACTGCATGCATCAGCGCTTCATCACTCAGCGCATTCATCTCGCTGCCCGTCATCAGCGCGGTTACCGGGAAATTAACTTCCTGCGCAATATGCCGTGCCACCTTACGATTATCGCCTGTGATGATTTTCAAACTCACACCGCGTTGCGCAAGATCGATGATGGTCTGGCGCACATCGGCTTTAGGTGGATCTAGAAATAAGAGAAATCCGGCGAAGCAGAGTTCGCGCTCATCAGTGCGGGTATAGGATTGCTCGCGATGCTCAACAACACGTGTAGCCAGCCCCAGGACCCGATAGCCCTGACTACTCCATTGATCATATTGCACTTCGATGCGCGCGCGCATCGCATCATCAAGCGGCTTTATGCTTGCAACATCAGTAGCGTCACCTGCGGTAGTACAAAGTGCCAGAATTTTATCTAGTGCACCTTTGGTAACCAGTGTGCGCTCGCCGCTTACATCTGCTACAACAACCGAGAGACACTTACGAACAAAATCATACGGTATCTCATCGATTTTTATTAATGCATCTGTTTTAATATTTGCATGCTGCGCAGCTTTTTTAATTGCTTCATCAAGCGAATTGATCAACCCGTTTTGAAATATCGCATTCATCGCAGCCAACCGCAATACTGATGCTGATGGCAATCCAGCGACATCATATGCATTATCAAGCTCGACCACACCTTCGGTCAGCGTGCCTGTTTTGTCAGTACAAAGCACATCCATACTGCCAAGGTTTTCGATAGCGTTTAAGCGTCGTACAATCACGCCCATTTTTGCCATGCGCTTGGCACCATGCGACAAGGTGATGCTAATTATTGCTGGCAGTAGCTCTGGCGTAAGGCCCACTGCCAAAGCCAAGGTAAAGAGCAAGGATGCGATAGCAGGCTTGTCCATGAAAATATTCACGGCAAGAACAACCGTCACCATCACCAGCATAATACGTGTGAGTAGATAACCAAAACGCTGTATGCCACGCTCAAATTCCGTTGCGACCGGACGCAAAGCCAGTTTGCCCGCAATCTGACCAAAAACGGTTTCCTTACCTGTTTTTACTATCAGCACACGCGCCGACCCGCTGCCCACACTCGTACCCATGAATACACAATTCGTACGCTCAATGAGCGAAGCTGATTCATTCACTGTGCCAGGGATTTTCTCAACCGGAAAGGTTTCACCTGTCAGCACTGCCTGATTAACGAAAAAATCTTTCGCCTCAAGCACAACCCCATCAGCTGGAATCAAACTACCTGCTGATAGCAACACCACATCACCTTGCACAACCCGTGATGATGGCAGTGTATATGTATGACCACCGCGCAAAATTAATGATTGAATCATGACTTGTGATCTGAGCTTGTCTATCGCATTGCTTGCTATATATTCCTGCGTAAATCCCAGCAAGGTACTGCCAAATACAATCACAAGCACGACGACAGCATCAATCCATTCCGCTGCAAGCAGCGAAATCATGGAAGCAAAAATCAAAATCAGAACTAAGGGACTCTTGAATTGGCTAGCTAACAAACCTAATACGGTCGTTTTTTTCTTACTATCTAGAGAGTTAGGACCAAACGCCCTAAAGCGTAATTTTGCTTTACGAACGGTCAGGCCGTTTAGTTCTGATCGCAATGTAACCAGAAGCTTTTCTACTGGCACGCTCCAGTATTTATCACTATTGATTTGCGCCGAATGGCTGACTTGCAGCGGGGAATGCAACAACCTGGAAAGCAGACTCATGGTCTATTTAGCCTAATGATGGCAGTAGGTTTTCAGTATCTGGGATATGGGATGTGGTAGCCCAAAGCTATTAATCAGCTCAAGTCTACTCCTTGCGAAATTTTCGCACTACTCAGGGCAAGGCGGCCGAGTGGCCGGCAAGGAAGTGCACAGATTATTTGTGCTTAGAGGGTCTATCAAAATGACGCTGACTGCGTTGCTTCGTCTTGCCAGCCCCATTTTGATAGGCGCTCTTAGAAAAAAACGATCACGCGCTAACGATGCATATCTTAACTAGAATCTTAACTAAAACCTCAACTACGCTTACCACACACCAAATCCATCAGCTCTTCATTGCGGGTACCCGGCACAATCGCGCGCCATGGATCATCAGGATCGACATTACTGCTGACCTTATCACCAGCCAATCGCTGACCGGAGAAGAATTCACCTTCGAGTGTGCGAAAACGACTTTGTGCACAATCATATTCTTTGAGTGCACGATTAGACATCACACCCTTAAGTGAGAAACTGTAATTGAGCATTTCCCATACAGTGACTAGGTTACCCTTGACCATGATGGTGGCATCATCGTAATAAAACTCTGCTTTACCGTTATCGCCGTATTGAATCCAGGCAGCATTTACATTCGCGGCACAGGCCAGAAGAATCACACCAAATAATTTTTTCATGACTTGCCATCCTCAATATTTGTTTCTTCAATGCTGGGTCGATGCCGCCAAATAGCCATATATAAATACCCTGTTGCCAATATGATTGCAAAAACATACGCCCATATTCGTCGCTCTAATCCTGTCAATCCCATCCACGGACCCAAACCATGTTGGAACACCATCCATGCCACAAGAGCAAGGCTGAAATACGTAATTTTTTGTCGTCGGGTTAAGCGATTCATTTGTGGACTACAACGTATTAACGAAAGCAATCAGCAGTTCACGTTCTTCTTTGGTAAATCCTGCAAATAAATCGCGCGATGGTTTGGCTTCGCCACCATGCCAGAGTATGGCCTCCATCACGTTACGGGCACGGCCGTCATGCAACAGGCTAACGCTACCATTAACCTGGCTAGAAACACCCAAGCCCCATAGCGGTGCTGTGCGCCAGTCGCGTGGACCAGCTTTGAAGTCAGGGCGTCCATCAGCTAAATCTGCTCCCATGTCATGCACGAGCATGTCGGTGTAAGCGCGAAAGCTACGATTGGCTATAGCAGGCAGTAAAGGGTAAGCACCTGTGCGCAACTCAGCCACATGACATTCAGCACAACGTGCTTTGTTAAATAATTTTTCGCCACGTTCAGCCAATGCGGCATCTTGCTGACGCGGCGGTGGCGCATCCAGTGCTACTGACCAGAAGTTGAGATCATCCCACGCGTAATCAAGTAACTCAGGGCTATTCCCCGGCGGCATATTACGGCAAGCTACTTGTACAGGCGGACAATTTTCCTGCTTGTATAACGAAGACGTGACACCCATATCGCCATGAAACGCTGCTGCGATCTGCTGACGCACACTGGGCTGATTTGCCTTCCAGCCGAAACGACCAAGTGCCTCGCGCTGATTGATATCGTCCCACACATAATTTGGGCGACCGTTCAAACCCTGTGTTTTTTGCAGCTTAGCCAGCGCAAGGATATCTGCTTCAGAAACTGCCTCTAAATAACCCATACCAAATACAACCTGGGTATTGCGCAGTGAAGTCATTACCGTATTGTCGATAGGCCCAAAGTTAGGATTTTCCAGACGAATTTTGGGACGTCTCAGTTCTATCTTTTCACCGTCCGCAAGGCTGACAATTTCAGGTATCCAGTCAACAAAAAGATTGGCCTCACCGGGCTTGAGATTTTCTTTTAATCCTACGTTGACACCAAAAACCTGAATCTGGTCACCATAATTCGGATGCGGATTAGGCGAGCCATGCGGCCCATCTCCTGGTATCGACACTCGCAACAACTGCTGAAAAAGAGCCACATTAGGCTGATCAAAAGTGTTGCCGCGCCCCGCTTGCACATGGCAAGCGACACAAGATGAAGCAAGAAAAGTAGGCCCCAAACCCCACTCACCACCGAGTAACGGAAACACCACCCATGGTGCCCTGAACTGTTTTTCACCTGCCTTAAATTTTTGTAACTGGGCATGCGTCAACCCTGCTATGGGCTGCAAATACACTGCATCTGGAGGAATTGGCTTAGGCGCTGAACGGACTATTTGAGCTTGTGCTAGCGATAGCGAAAAAACACAAGTAAAAACACCGACAACAACGAGTGCCAATGTTAATACTAAGCGATACGCTGAAAATGAATGGCGCTTCATTGCTGCCCCTGAAAACGGGTCGGCTACTGCAGCCGGTTAATTAGACAGGATTATTTTAAATCGACAACCACTCTGAATCCTACCTGATAATTACGAAAATTTTCTTGTTCGGAGTAACGATAGGCAGAGCGCGCCGTAGCCGGCCCATCCATCCATCCGCCACCTCTTACCACGCGCTTTTCACATTCACCTTCGTGCGCGCGTACAGATCCATCTTCAGGTGCGCCTTTGTAGCCGAGCTGATGGCAATCTTCCACCCACTCGCGTAAATTGCCGTGCATATCATGGAGCCCAAATGGATTTGGCTTGTATTTGCCAACCGGTGCATTTTCAGCGGCACCATCCTCGCAAAGTACATGTGACCAAACATAATTTGGATGTACAGCCTTGCTCGTCTCATCGTGAAGATTAGCGAACTCGCAGGTTTTTTTCTTATCTTCAGCGCCACCCCAGAACCACGCTGTTTTGGTACCGCCTCTTACTGCGTATTCGTATTCAGCTTCACTAAGCAATCGATAGGGCTTGCCGGTTTTTGCTGCCAGCCAGCTGGTATAGGCTTTTGCGTCTATCCAAGAGACATTGATCGCTGGAAAATTACCTCTACCAAAACCACCGTCATCGGCTTTGGGACATTTACCTTCTGCAGTACAGGCGTCCCAAAGCGCAAAAGTGGTTTCGAATTTTGAAACAGCAATCGACTTCGCAATTTTCACGGTGTGTTGCGGCTTCTCATCCTGATGACCACTCTCAACCTTATCGGATCCCATGACAAATTCACCGGTAGGTAGCACCACCATTTCCGGACAAACCGGACAATCTGTAACCACGCCACCGGGTACGATAGCATCGGCAGCATGACTGCTCAAAGGATTAATAAATAAACCTATATGCAACATCAACGCAAAGATAAAAAAAGAAAAATCAAACCGATTGATCATTAATTTGTTCATTTCTGTTTCTCAGTAATTAACTTAGCTGTTTCAGCCACAACAAAAAATCCGGCAGCAAAAGCTGCCGGAAACTCGCAGAGAGGATTTAAACTAATCTCATGCGGGGGGAGATAAACAATCAATTATGTAAAAAATTTATGCAAATTAAAATGCGTCATGCTGCCATCAGCACTTTTGCTCCATCTTGCATGATTTATATTCCGGATCCGGCTCAACCACGCCTTCGCAAGCCTCCTTCACATTAATCTTTGCATTTCTGCA
>CAIVDH010000082.1 GCA_903904635.1 uncultured Burkholderiales bacterium
GCGTATGGACAGATTTTTTTGGCAGACCGGCTTATACAATGACCTTGCCGGCAAAGCTGGCGCAAATGAGTGGCGCGCAGCTGGTGCTGTCATTTGCAGAACGACTGCCGTTGGGTAAAGGCTATGCCATTCACTTTGTTGCGTTTGATGACGCACTAAGCGGCAGCCTTGAACAACAGACACGCGCAATCAATGCGGCCATGGAGCAGCTCATAGCGCGCTGCCCGGCACAATATTTTTGGAGCTATAACCGCTACAAGGGCACGCAGCCCTCGCAAAATACACAAGATAAATCCGACACTTCAGGCTCTAAGGATATGACTGCATGAGACTGATGCTGGGATTGATATGGCTGCTGCACTGGCTGCCGTTACCCATACTGGGCCGCATAGGCAAAGCAATAGGCAGCGTGCTGTTTGTGCTGATGCGCAGCCGTCGCAGGATCACGCTCACCAACCTGAAGCTTTGTCTGCCGCACCTGACAGAACAAGAACGATTTGATACGGCGTGCGCGCATTTTCAATACTACGCACGCAGTATTCTGGAGCGTGGCATTTTATGGTGGGCCTCGCCAGCACGCCTTAATCGTTTAATTCAAATTGTCCCGCAGGTACCTACGCAACAGATTGCACAACACCCCACAATTTTGCTCTGTCCGCATTTTGTATGCCTGGAAGTCGCCGGCGTGGCCATCACGATGGCCGGCCCGGCATGTTCTATTTATACGCGGCAGCGTAACCAAGTATTTGATGAAGCATTACGTAAAGGCCGGCTGCGTTTTACACCGGATGCAAATAATCTTTTGGCACGCGATGCTGGTGTGAAGCCTGTCATACGCGCGATGAAAAGCGGCAGGCCTTTCTTAATGCTGCCGGATATGGATTTTGGGCCGCGCGAATCAATTTTTGTTCCGTTTTTTGGTATTGCAGCGGCAACGTTGACGGCACCAGCAAGGCTGGCAACTGCGACGCATGGACAAGTGATACCGGTGGTGACACGTTTTTTGCCTGACTATCAGGGCTGGCAGGTAACTTTTTATCCGCCCTGGGACAATTATCCGGGCACGGATATAGCAGCGGCAACGCTGCGCATGAATCGCTTCATTGAGGAGCGCGTTAAAGAAGCGCCCGCTGAATATTTTTGGTCACACAAACGTTTCAAAACACGCCCTGAAGGTGAAGCTGGTTTTTATAATGCATCTGAAAATTAACGACCTGCTTTAATTCTGAAATCACATGGAATTTATTATCCAATTATGAAATTGAATTTCACAAAAATGCACGGCGCAGGCAATGATTTTATTGTCATCGATGCGATCAATCAGTCTGTCAACCTAACTACCGAACAATGGCAACAACTTGCCGATCGCCGTTTCGGCGTTGGTGCGGATCAGATATTGGTCGTAGAAAAATCGCATACGGAAGGCATAGATTTCCGTTATCGTATTTTTAATTCAGATGGCGGTGAAGTCGAACAATGCGGAAACGGCGCACGCGCTTTTGTAAAATTTGTTGTCGATAAAGGCTTGACTGATCAACGTCAGATACGCGTGGAAACCATGGCCGGCGTGATTGCACCAAAGCTTGAAGATGATGGGCGCATTACGGTCAACATGGGCGCGCCAATTTTTACTGCATCGCAGATACCTTTTGATGATTCAGCGCTACAAAGTAGTCAGCAGCATGATGCGGCGCTCTGGTCGTTGGAGGTAAATGGGAAAACGCTTAATGTTGCGGCTCTATCAATGGGCAACCCGCATGCGGTGCAAATTGTGCCTGATGTCGACGCTGCCGCAGTCGGGCTTGATGGCCCTGTTATAGAAAATCATCCGCGATTTCCCAAGCGCGTAAATGCAGGATTTATGCAAATCGTGGATAGGCACAACATTCGTTTACGCGTCTATGAACGCGGCGCCGGTGAAACGCTGGCATGCGGTACTGGCGCATGTGCTGCAGTTGTTACAGGCATCCGTATGGGCTTACTCGATACACCGGTAGTGGTGACAACTCGCGGCGGTATTTTATCGATTGCATGGGAGGGTGATGACAGTCCTGTCTTGCTGACTGGTCCGGCGATGAATGTGTTCGAAGGCAGTATTGATATTTAAATTGCGCTCTTGAGTGCATTGTTGGTGAACTATATTTTTCCATGCATGACATGCAGCAGGAAAGGCTGCATGTCAAATCCAGAGATCAATCGCGGTCTCTGTCTAAGCCTGTATCGCATAGATTTATTTCTCAGGCTGTTCGTCTAGCCACACAAAGACCCGTGCGTTTTTCGTCACTACGTAAAAAAGCGGGAACTCTCCATATCGATTTGTAACAGAGTGCTCACTTACAAATCAATACATGGGAGAGATAAATGACATATAAAATTTCTATCGCTACGCTTACGGCATGTATCGTGGCTTGCTACATGCCTTACGCATCAGCTGCGGACAGCGCACAAAACGCCAGTGATGCAAGTACGCATGCAAGTCAGGCAGTGGCTATAGGAATCGCCGCATCAGGACAAGCAACGTTGGGGGTATTAGCTGTGCCTATGCTTTCTATTGGCGCAATCGGAAATGTGGTTGGCGCAGGAAGCACAGCAGCCGGGCAAGGTTCTGCGGCTATCGCTGGTTTACCGGCAAGCGGGCCACTACCAATAACGGATAAGACGATTACCGTTACGTCTCCCGCCGAGGCGCTGA